>JBIIJL010000029.1:0-24775 GCA_044233795.1 Legionella sp.
CTGCCTCTGATGTTGGGTAGGTTCCATAGACACCTCGATAATATGTTTTGCCATCTTTTTGATATTTGATTTCGGCAGTTCGTTGATTTTTCGGCGCTTTAAACAAGGTATTCGCTACTTCTGATGCCTTGTCACCACTAGCAAGTTCAATTGTGTAGCCATTCGTTTGATTGTTGACCCACTCTCTATCTCTGTCAGTATGGGGCGTGGGAGAAATTGTAGCACCTATATGGTATGACTCAGGTACCACAACGGGATCTTTTTCTTGGTAGGCATATGCTCCTGTTCCTTCATAGCTGTCAGGGTAGAGTTCTGTTTGAGGGTAATGGTATGGCTCATTATTTGAAACTACTGGTGGGTTAGTTGTAGAGCAAGCACTCAAACAAGATATAGCTCCCCAAACACTGAGCAGTCCTATCTTAATAGCCATGTTATTATTCCTCTCACTGTTTCTTGTCAGGTATGTTATCTGCAGAATTGGAAATAACTTTAATGAGGCCTATTTAATGCTCTCTTAATAATCTATATATATTCTATTTAAGGGATTAATGACTACGGGAGAATACGTAATGGGTGGATCAGCCAAGAGCCAGGCTTATAGAACAGAAAACGATAAGCATTTAACGCAAAGTGATCACTTGACTCTCATCAATGGAATTTTTAATAAATTGATTTATAGCCATCGTCGAATATTTGCTAACGAAATCAGTCAGTTACTTCAAATATTTAAAATGGAATTAGAAAAAGAGGTGGCGTTGAATCAGATTACTTTCGAGCAATATTTCAGGATTGTCCGAGCCCTAGAGGCACTCAATGATGCTGATGAAAATACATATCTTGAAAAGCAGAGACTTTTTGAAATAGAACTAGAGACTGCAAGGCTTGCTCAAACAACAAGCCGTATTTTAGATAGCTTAAGCGCCAGCTTGTTTTGTGGATTTTATTTAGGAGGCATGGTTGCTGGCACAGCTATAATATTTGGCGTAGGGCTATCGATTCTTGCTGTAATTCCAGTCATTATGATCTGTGGAGGTGCTTTTGCATATGCCTTCAACCCAGGCCACTTTCGGGTTGAAAACTTGCAAAAACGAGGAGGAGAGCTTAATACATTTTTTGCAGCTAATCTTCATACTAGATCAAATGTACCTTCAATTTATCCTTGGGCTCTTCTTAATAGTCTTCAAAGTGAAATGAATGAATTAAGCGTGAAGATATAACAGTTCAAGGGCTAAGCTTATGAGTTACGCCTTGTTTTACAGGCTCTAATATCATAAAGTAAAGCATTTTAGGTATTCTATGTGGACTCATCGACGCTCAGGGCAAACCAATCAGCGGGGGAATAATGATCATCGTGATCCTTATGAGCGTGATCGAACGCGGGTCATTCATTGCCCTGCTTTTCGGCGATTACAACGGAAAACGCAGATTTTAGGAACTGATGAGGGTGATTTTCATCGTACAAGATTAACTCATTCTCTTGAAGTTGCTTCTATCGGTAGTAGCCTTGTACGCCATTTGATGCTCAATCATCGACAAGGTGTTTTGGCCTCACTTTTACCCAGTGATGATCTTATCAATACCATTTGCTTATTACATGATATTGGCCATCCGCCGTTTGGTCATGGCGGGGAGGTTGCATTAAATTATAAGATGCGAAACGATGGTGGATTTGAAGGCAACGCACAAACTTTGCGTCTTTTGACACATCTAGAAAATAGCTATGGGCCTTATGGGCTTGATTTAACCAGAAGGGCGTTATTGGGAACGCTAAAGTACCCTGTGCCGTTATCAAAAGTGCGGATGAGAGAGCAGCCCACTATCAGTGATTCTTTAACTAAAACGATTCGTATCAATGATTGGTTACCCCCCAAAGGTTATTTTGATTGTGATAATCCAGTGGTGGAGTGGCTTTTAGGACCATTCTCAGTAGATGATCAAGTGCTTTTTCAATCATTAAGAGTCGAGGCTCATGCAGATCAGCATGGTGCATCTGCATTTCATAGCTTTGATTGTTCAATCATGGATATCGCAGATGATATTGCTTATGGGGTACATGATCTTGAGGATGCTATTCACCTGCGTTTGATTGACAGAGTGCATTTAGATACCTCAGAGTTTAGGTATTTGCTCAAGCAGACGTCTTTGGCCGGCCATCATGACCACTTGTTGGCGTCATTGTTTAATGAAGCCATGCAGATTAGAAAACAAGCGATTGGTGAGATGGTGAATTATTTTATTACTTCTACCGATGTTTATGTGACCAACGTTGCTTTTGAAAACTCGCTGTTAAAATTTAATTTAACACTTATCCCAGAAGCTAAAGCTTTGTTACAGTATTTGATTAACTGTATCTATGCTCATGTGATTGACTCACAAGCGTCGCGTACATTTGAATATGGGGGACAGACGGTTGTTTTGCGTCTATTTGAAGCATTAAGTTCTAATCCTGCAAGTTTGCTCGATCATAAAAACCGCGCATTGTTTTTAAACGCACCCGATGATACTGCAGCACAGCGCGTGGTTTGTGACACCATTGCTAACATGACTGATGAATATGCTTATCGAATGCATGAACGGTTGTTCGGATTTAATACGCGCACTATTTTCGAGCGACTGTAGGTAGATTCAGAAAAAATAATTCTTCTCATTATGGCTATGGGGAGAAATCTTGGCTGTTTATTAAAATATCTAATCTAGCCATAGTTGGCGTCCCCAAGGGGATTCGAACCCCTGTTACCGCCGTGAAAGGGCAGTGTCCTAGGCCTCTAGACGATGGGGACCTTGGAACTTTAAAACAAGTATACTACATGCCACACTTGAGTATGGCGTCCCCAAGGGGATTCGAACCCCTGTTACCGCCGTGAAAGGGCAGTGTCCTAGGCCTCTAGACGATGGGGACCTGGAACTTTTTTTAGAGTATGCACTCTGCCTTTATCATCAAGGATTGCTCATGATGATGGTGGAGCTAGGCGGGATCGAACCGCCGACCTCTTGCATGCCATGCAAGCGCTCTCCCAGCTGAGCTATAACCCCAAAAAAGAGAACGGAAGTGTAAGTGAGTGCCTCTTGGGCTGTCAAGTAATTTTTGGGGTTTGTTAGTAATGGTTCCTGCTCCAGAAGGAACTAAGTTCCTGAATGTGATTTTCGTTTATTTGTGATTTTCTGGTGTTGCTTCCAGTCACGGTCTTTAGAAAAAATAAAGGTGGCAGCTTCTTCAATAAAAAACCCGAGATCATCTATTTTAGCCCAAGCGCAATAGGCATTGATTCTTTCGAAGGTATCGCTTGCAATCTCTGCTTTGATTTTTTCTTTTTTTACGGCTCGATTTGCATTAATGATGGGCATGATTTTCTCTTTAGTGATGAATTAAATCAACACGTTACCAGATTAATATTGGTTTGAAAAGACAGACAATTGATTCACTTCTGTACATGACAAAAAAATCTTTCATGCCCGCGCAGGCGCCAACCATTGTTCGGTTGGCATATACAACTATTCATTTTCAACAAGCACTAAAAACTTTGGATAAACTCACATTATCGCGATGATAAGATTTTCTTGGTCTGTTACTTCTTTGCGTGCCTTCAAAAAATAATTGGTGTGGGATGGTTTCTCAGTGCTCCAAATAGAGCTGCTGATAAGGGTTTGGTTATAGTTGTGTACCAATGTCATGAATGATTGGTTGGTGTGATTTATTGAACCATGAAGTACATTTTTTTGACATCGATGTTAGGTGATCGACCGGGTTGTAAAAAAAACCTGACACTTCTTGCAAAATGGGATAATGTAGATCTGCTAGTTGATATTATAATCAAATAGGAGGTTGTCTATGCCTGCAAAAATGGGGATCCAAGAATTACGAGAAGCTATCCACACCAAATCGGTTATGGATGACTTAGAGGCTTTTGCACTGGGTATCTTGCTCAATGAACAGCGTTATTATAAAAGACAGCCTGATATAACGGCAGAGGCGATGCTAAGTCCTGGGCCAAAACTAGATCTTGGCTTTTATTCTGCCATAGCGTTACTTGATAAACTTGCCGATGACCATCCTTTACCAGCTAAGCGTATGATGGAGGCTATACTCTCCTTTGATACGATGGGGCGCTATTTGCTTGAGGAAAGGCCTATCGTGATGGATGGAGAGCCATTTTTTTTAGAGCCCATTTTGCTTAAATTGGGTATAGATATTCATACATTGCGTCGCAATGTCTTGATGAGATCAAAAACACTCTTTGTAAATTTGCAAGACCCAGGTATGCAATCTTCATTCCCTGATCCATCCGTTATTGCAGAGCCATTAAGTGAGGCTGTCAAGCAGGGTTTAACGCAAGCGAAATTTTTTTCAGAGATTGAAGCTTTGCGAAAAAAAGGAGCCAAACTAGGTCTTGACTTTAGATTAATTTCCGAAGTTCCATCTGATGATAATTTAATAAAATTGCTTTCAATATTTGCAGAAATTTTTGCTCATGCGAAAACGCAAGACAGTGTAAAGCTTGATCGTTTGGATTGTGAAATGCCCCCTGGAGGAGATCTCAATGAGTATTCGCTAACAGCATTTTTGCAAAACATGTTAAGTGTTTGGTTGGTTTTAGGATTGGTTGATGCGTCATCTATCGATGTGTTTAATCGTCGTTTACACTTTTTGAGTTGTTTACTTCAAAGGGCGACATCGAAAGAACCAGTGTTACCCGCTTACGCTAATGCGGATTTATATTTGCCACTCATTACGATGGCAAGAGATTTTTCCATGTCAGCATTAGAACATCATCAGCTATTGCGGCCTAGTATGCGAAAAATAAAGTTGCTCAATGAGATACATAATGCTATTGCTGTCACAAAATTCACCAGCCGTTTTTATACATTGTCTCAAGACGGTATTAAGCACCCTCTTCCACCCATGCGGATGAATATGACGACTTTGATTGAATATAGCTATGAATTCGGACAAGATCATCTTGTTAGAGGCAAGGCTGTCTTTGAATATTTTAAGCCAAAAGGCCAACATGATGTTGGTGATTTAGCGAAGTTGTCAGATGATGCGAGCATGCTGTTAAAAGCACTTGTAAGGATAAAAAATATACGGCCTAGTTGTCTTCATCGCCAAGGGCTTATTGCATCGGCTTATCCTTTGCATCGGATCGAAGAGCCTATCGACGCTCAATTAAAAACATTGGCATTTTCATTGTTGTCGTCAACCCCGCGGATCTATTATCGAGGGCGCTCAGGGAGCGTTGTGGCTTTAGAAGGTGAGATAGCACTTTCTTATGTGCATGATCAGATTGCAAGACTTCGCTCAGAAGGCTCTTTACACTGTTTAACCTTAGAGCTTTCTTGGTGTGATAATCTTTCTCGAAGCCTAGATGGTATAGTCGATCGCTACGCCACCCTAATGCGTTCGCATATTTCTTTGCCGAAGCATCCTGCAAGGCCGCCTCAAGAGACTTCGCATCGTTTTTCTTGGTTAGCCGCGGCAAAAGCTCGTTTTGCTACACCAGGGGAAAGGACGTTGCCTCAACAAGTTGGTTTAGAAAAGTCACACTTGAGTCCGGAGCAAGCTTTATCGGGTACTTTGCCGCGCTTAGTGAATGATAAAAAACCCGTACTTGCTCCTAGAATTTTACCACAAATAGATAGATCACCTTCGTCTCCAGGGACTCAAGGATTGTTTTGTTCACCTACCCATCAATCGTTGATGTATCCTGTTCAAGAAAGGAGTTCTGCGAGTTTTGTAAAGAAAATTAGTAGTGTTTAATGTTGTAGAGGTAACGCAGATAACTAGTGGTTCATGCGTTGATGCAGAGAATGGAGAAATGCTATCAACGCATGTGCTAAGGTACCCAGAGGATATAATGCAGCTTCTGCTAGAAGAAATTGTTCGTGGATAGAATGTTGAAGTTGCTCTTTAGTAAAGAGTGTGGCGAAGGTGGTTTTTTTGTTAGCGGCATCTGATGAGCGACCTTTGCCTAAAAAAGAAACATCTGCATATTGGTCAAGGTAGTCATCTTGCATTTGATAGAACAAGCCCAAATGCTGGGCGAACTCTGTGAGGGCAGTGCTGGTATCAATTGAGGGAGTATTCGCGTACAAGACCATTTGAATACAGGCTGAAATTAACTTTCCTGTTTTAAGTACGTGAATTTTATTGAGTTCACGCATAGTGATGTTGGGGTTTGCTAACTCTGTTAAATCAAGAGATTGGCCGCTCACCATCCCCGCAGGTCCACTTGCTTTAACGAGTTCTTGGGTGACTTGGATGACGTTGATGGGATCAAGTGAGCGGGGCAAGTATTCGAGGAGGATATCAATAGCAAGTGCTTGCATGCCATCGCCCACTAAAATGGCCGTTGCTTCATCAAACTTTCGATGCAAACTTGGTTTGCCGCGGCGAAAATCGTCATTATCCATGGCGGGCAAGTCATCATGAATCAAAGAATAGCAGTGGGTTAATTCTATTGCAGCCGCAATGGCGTCTAAAGCATCGGGTGCTACCAGAGTAATTTCACCGCATAGGTAGACGAGCATTGGTCTTAGGCGTTTGCCGCCAGGAAAAAGGGCATATTCGATTGCCTCTCTGATGCGCGATGCCTTAATCTCAGAAGAGGCCAGCATATTTCTTAGTCTATGTTCAAAGTGCGATAGGGAGTTGTTATACATCAAACTAGTCATTCTCTGGCTCTTGATCGAGGGGTTTATTTTGACGGTGAAGTTCTTCAATCTTCTGCTCGGCCTCAGTTAGAATTTTTTGACAATGTCTAGCGATGCTAATGCCCTTTTCAAATTGCTTTAGTGAATCTTCTAATGGGAGCTCGCCTTTTTCTAATTGGGACACAATCCCAAGTAGTTCGCTCATTGATTGTTCAAAATGAATCGGCTTTGTCATATTGATCCTTGTTAAATGATAGTGGTTGGTTTAACCATAAAGGCAGAACTTGGTTGAGATAAAGCATAAATTTCCATAAACCAACTTGCAATTCGTAACGCCCCTCTGGGTCGCTTTTTAGCTCAGGGTAAGCTATGCCTAATCCGAATAAACCATGAGCGATAATACCAGTATTCTGGTTATATTGATCTAATTGTTCTCCTAAAACGTCGGTGGAGTCTCGTCGTTCGAAGCCAATGGCATAAATAATTTTGTCACAGCTTTTTAGTATGTTTGGAAGGTTGCATTCGCTGATGAGCAGTCTATTGAGGTTTGAGGGGTGTTTTCCATCGATATTTTCTCGAGCCCAACAGGCTGTATCGCCTTTTAAACCCGTATTATCAAATTTTATCCAATCGCCCATATTCATTGCATATTGGCACGGTGAGCGATAAAGGTTGATAATGCGCTTCGATCCTAATTCAACCAAATGCCGAATGATCATTATTGCGGAGTGTGATGAACCAAATACTGCATAAGTTTCTTGGGGATTGAAAATACACTCTAAGCGTTGTTTATCGATCGCGATGTCAAAGGGGATCGATGGTGTTTTGTGGTCGAGGACTAGCGGAGTAGCGCCGGTCGCCAGAATGACTTTATGGGCTTTGAAGCGAGTCAATGTAAGATCTATTGCCCAATGATCTTTAGCCCTTGCTAGTTGGTGAGCGATACCACTTACGGCGTGCACCTTTTTGCACATCTCATTTGAAATCCATTGCAAGGACTCGACTATAGCGTTTAATGTACAGGTTTTATCTAATGGCAAGTGATTGATTGCAAAATCTATAGGTGCATTTGCATAATTGAAAGTACTCGAGGCATGTAAGAAATTCTGGAAGAGCTGTACAGTAGTATTGCTTGAAACATTGCTCCAAAGGCCTCCAAAATCACCTACGTTGAAAACAGGATCTATCCAGAGAATCGATTGGGGCGTGACCCCTAGGTCAATTAATCGACCGACTGCAGCGATGCCAGCGGGGCCTGCGCCAACGACAGCCCAGTCAAAGATAGTTGGATTCATTTTGTAGCTTCTACTCAATGATGTATGCTGGGTGAGAGTGTAGGGTGATTGGCCGTTTTCTACAAGTTTGTTTTTTTAGGTTTTGATGATGAAAATAAAGACCCGTTTTATATGTAATCAATGTGCCACCGTGTTTTCGCAATGGGCTGGGCAATGTGCTCAATGTGGCATTTGGAACAGTATTAGTGAAGAAACTGTTGTAGGTTCAAAAGATACACGCTCAGGACATTATGCCAACCTTCGATCTGCTGTTACTTTGGTCGAAGAGGTTGTCCTGCTTGCTCAATCTCGCATGGATTGTGGTTTGTCTGAATTAAATCGCGTGTTGGGTGGTGGGTTGGTTGATGGATCCGTGGTCTTGGTGGGAGGTGATCCTGGCATTGGCAAATCGACGTTATTGCTTCAAACGTTGGCTAATCTATCGAAAATGCAAGAGGTACTTTATGTAACAGGTGAAGAATCATTACAGCAAGTGGCGATGCGTGCCAAACGACTCCAGGTCCCTTTAAAAAATTTGCGCTTACTTGCTGAAACAGAAATTGAAGCTATTCTTTTACATGCTGAAAAAGAGCGTCCCAAAATTCTTGTGATTGATTCTGTGCAAACCATGTTTACTTCATCCATAAGTTCAGCTCCAGGTGGGGTCAGTCAAGTGAAGGAATCAGCAGCACTTTTGGTTCGTTTTGCTAAAAGCACTGACACTGCAGTATTTCTTGTTGGCCATGTTACTAAAGATGGTGCATTAGCGGGGCCTCGTGTATTAGAACACATGGTCGATGCAGTGCTGTACTTTGAAGGACAAAGCGATAGCCGGTTTCGGGTAATTCGTGCCATTAAAAATCGATTTGGTGCGGTGAATGAACTTGGTGTTTTTGCGATGACTGAAACTGGCTTAAAAGAGGTTTCTAATCCTTCGGCAATTTTTTTATCAAGACAACCCGAACCAACACCCGGTAGTGCTGTGATGGTTACTTGGGAAGGCACTCGCTCAATGCTTGTTGAAGTACAGGCGCTCGTCGATGATGCCACAGGTCCTCAAGCGAGACGAATCACGGCAGGTTTAGAGCACAATCGGCTTGCCATATTACTTGCAGTTTTGCATCGACATGGCGGAATAGCAACATTTGCTCAAGATGTGTTTATCAATGTGGTAGGTGGCGTGAAAGTGAGTGAGACGGGCAGTGATTTGGCATTGTTAGCAGCAGTTGTTTCGAGTTTACGCAATCGTGTGTTTGCCAATGATACTATTATTTTTGGAGAAGTAGGTCTTGCTGGTGAAATAAGACCAGTTCAAAATGGACAAGAGCGTTTGAAAGAAGCTCTTAAGCATGGATTTAAACGAGCGATTATTCCATATGCGAATGCTCCAAAACAATTGTCAGGGATGGAAATTGTTGCAGTGAAACATTTACAAGATATGCTGCCGTTTGTGCAGTGATGATATTGATGATTGGATAGGGATGTTATCTAGTCATTTAGATTTCAAATGATTACATGCTTGGGATTAGTTTCTCGTGGAAGTCTTTTTATTTGGTTTAATAAAGCTCAATCAGTTAAACATACCGACACCACACTATACTACTCTTTGCCAAAGAGGTAAGACTTTAAAAGTAGATTTAGGTATTAAACCTAGAGGTTTACCCCGGCATATTTTAATTAACTCAACGGGAGTTCAAGTCCTGGGTGAGGGAGAATGGAAACGATTAAAACATGGTGAAAGCCGTTGCCAAGTATGGAAAAAATTACATATAGCATTAGATGCTGATTCTCTGGATATTGTAGCTTTGTCTGTAACAGACAGTGTTCGACTTGATTGTAATTATTTGCCTGCTCTTATTGAGGAAATTAAAGATCCAATCGAGCAAATTACTGACTCTATAGGGGCTGTTGTTTTAAACAGCCCCTATAGAGTCAGTTGCATATTTAATCATGTATTTTTCAATTTCATCAGGGCAGATCGATGTAGGCTGATAAATCTGTGCTTAGATTAAGGGTGAGAAAACTGCAAATAAACTTTAGGGACGTTACCTAGTTAACTCTGTATTTAAAAACAGGTCAAATGATATTGTTTAGTATCTTAAAAGAAAGCAATTTGATTTTTGTTTTGACAAGGGCTTTAATCGCTATGGGAGTGAAGAAGGGCAAGGTCTAGGCATATTCCCCCCAGCCAAGGCTTGATATACTTGCACAATCCCATCGAGTTGTTGCATTTTTGCGAGGGTTAGATTGAGCTTGGCTTTATCAAGGCTGATTTTTGTATTGAGGTAGGAGCGATAATCAGCAGCGCCATTTCGATATCTTGAGGCTGTTATTTTGAACAGCATTTGAGAGGCTTTATAGGCTTTAAGGTTGTCGTATAATATTCGATTAAGTATTTGTTGTTGGGTGAGGCTATTGTCAACATCGGCCAGTGCGGTTTTGAGTGATCCTAGGTATGCATAAAATGCTGACATATAACCTTCGCGGGCTGCTTTGATTTTTTGATAATTACTACCATTGATGATAGGGACTGATGCTATAAGCTCTGCGGCCCATAGTCCCGTGCTCAAATTGACCAAATGACTGAGTTCTACAGAGGCTCCACCAATAAGATTTGTTAAAGAGATCGTTGGAAAAAAACTAGCGTACGCAATGCCTAAGCTTGCACTGGTCATCTTTAAATTTTGAGTGGCCATGATAATATCTGGCCGATTTTTTAAAACGTCTGAGGGTAAATTTCTCGGAATAAGCCCTTTGATTGACAACTGATGAATAGTATTTTTCGAGAAAATGGGGCCTGGATTTTGATTTAGCAATACATGTAGGGTATTTTCAATTTGGGCACGAGAGTTTTCGATGTTTCTGATGCTTGCTTGTTGTTGACTAATTTGCTCATCAAGGCTTGTGACTGTTGATAAATCACTTGCACCACTTTGGTATCGTACCCACTCTAATTCACGTACCGTTTTCAAATCGTTTAGTAAATCAGATTGTTCTTGATACTGTTGATTAAGTCCGAGCAACGTAAAATATGAGCCGCTGACTTGGCTAACAATACTTAAGCGCGCTGCAAGATAGGCGGCCCGTTGACTGTCTCGCGAGGCTTGAGCGAATTTAGTCGCGCTTAAGTTTGCTAAAATATTTACTGAGTAGCTTGGTACAAAGCCACTATAATAGCCATGGAAGTTTAGATTGTTTCGTGTTGTTTGTGGAGTGATAGTATTCAACGAAGGATTGACTAGCGTGTAGGAGCTATCCCACCCACCACCAACAAATCCTGTTCCAGTTGCGTTTAATGTCGGAAGCCATGCGAGCTTTGCGGCCTTTAAATTCGCTTCAGCTTGACGGAGATTGGCACGAGCCGTTTCTAGTTGATAATTGACACTCAACGCTTGTGTGAGCATGTGATTGAGGCTTGGATCATGCATTTTCTTCCACCAGTACACCGTGCCAAGCGTTCGATGTTCGTAAACAATGGGCGTCCCATTTCTTGTAGCATGGGGTAGTAAGGTGTCGCGGCTCATTGGCTCAGGCAATGGCTTACAGCTTGTAAGACATAAGAGCACAAGACTTGAGGTGTATTTTTTCATAGCATTTGGCTTATTCATCAATCCAAGGTTTTCCTAAATACTGTTTTGGTCACCAAAACTAATAATAGAGTAATAAGTAGAATCGGCATTATATTTGGCCATATCTGCCACACGCTTTCGCCTTTGAGTAAAATGCCACGCGTGATACGCATAAAATACGTCATTGGCAAACAATAACCAATGAACCGCGCCCACATGGGCATGCCGTAGAATGAAAAGATATAACCTGATAAAAACATAGAAGGGAGCTGATAAAAAATACTGAGCTGCATCGCTTGCATGGGGGTTTTTGCGAGAGCCGAAAATATCATGCCTACCATTAAACTCGCGAGAATAAATGGGGCTGCTGAGAGATAGAGAAAAATAAGACTTCCCTCCATCGGTAGATCAATGAGTAGCTTGCTATACAAGAGAATAACAGTTAACTGGATGTACCCCAATAGAATATAGGGAATCACCTTTCCTAAAATAATTTCGGTTGGAAGAAGTGGGGTGCTTAAGAGCATCTCCATGGTACCTGCTTCAAACTCAGAGGTGATAGCCGTTGAGGTTAACATCACCATGGTAAGGGTGAGCATTACACCAATCAACCCTGGTACGATATCATAAGAGCTCAAATTAGCTGGGTTGTACATTCTGTGTGATATGAGATTAACGGTGCGGTTAATACTAGGTGGGGGTGGTGGTGCAAGACCTCTGGAAATAAAATAATTTATAGATTCATTCAGAATAGGACCGATATGAGCTAGTGCTGTCCCGTTACTGCCAGGATCGGAACCATCGAGTTCTACCAAAAGCTCAGGGTGATCGCCACGAATAAATTTTCTGGTGAAGTTAGCCGGGATGTTAATAATAAAACTCAACTGCCCATTGACGAGTTTTTCTTTGACGAGTGCTTCGTTGTTTGTTGTGTCGACAATATGAAAGTATTTGGATGATTTTAAATCATTAACAAAAAGCCGGGTCAACGGTGTCTCGTCATAACTGATGATAGCTGTTGGCAGCATTTTTGGATCAAGACTTATAGCAAACCCAAATAAGGTCAACAGCATGAGTGGCATGATAACCAGCATAGCAATGGTGCCCTTGTCTCTAAGGATCAATAAAAATTCCTTTTGAACCAGGCCTGACATGCGGGAAAAAGAGAGCATCTGATGTGCTTTAAAAATGGACATTATTTCATTAACCCGATAAATACTTCTTCAAAATTTGGCGGCACTTCTTTTAAGGTGTACGCTGGATTACTTTGCAACAGTTCATCGAGCAACGCGTCATCTCTTGAAGAGATACGTAATTCATTGTTGACTACCGAGACCAAAAGTTTTGGGAATGTTGTGATGACTTGGTCGTTTATTTTTGCAAGTGTTTCGGAGCTTCCTCCAACAACGTAGGCTTTGATTTTTGAAAAACTGATAAGATCGCTGGTTTTGCCCGTGTACAAAAGCTCACCTAGATTGATGTAGGCTAAATGAGTACATTTTTCGGCTTCGTCCATGTAGTGGGTGGTTACGAGTACCGTAGTGCCATCATGTGCTGCTATTTTATGCAAATAATTCCAAAAATCACGCCGAGCTTTGGGATCTACCCCAGATGTGGGTTCATCGAGAAATAGCAGCTCAGGTTCGTGAAGTAAACAGCTTGCCAGAGACAAGCTTTGCTTCCACCCTCCAGATAACCCCTTTGCAAGAATATTTTTGTAGGGCGTAAGACCCAGCTCGTTCATTACTCGTGCAATGGATGATTTTGGATTTTTGATGTGATAAATCGATGCAAAAAATTGTAGGTTTTCATAAACGGTAAGCCCTCCGTAAAGACTAAAGCGCTGCGGCATGTATCCAATTTTCAACTTGATGTCAGTCGATTGGGTCCTGATGTCATATCCTAAACACTGACCCTTGCCTTGAGTGGGGGACATGAGCCCACAAATCATGCGAATAGTGGTGGTCTTACCGCTTCCATTTGAACCAAGAAAACCATATACGGAACCTTTTTCAACGCGAAGTGAGACGCTATCAACCACGGTTTTATCGCCAAACACTTTGGTTAAGCCAATGACATCAATGGCAGGTTCGCTCATGAAACAAACTCCAAGGTCACAGGAAGGCCAAGATGGACTTTGTTTAACTCAGGTTCATCAAGTCGTGCCTCTACCCGAAATACTAATTTTTGTCTATTCTCACGCGAAAATATAATGGGTGGGGTATATTGAGCAATTCGTGAGATGTAGGAAATTTTACCTTTAGCTAAGAACGGGCTACCATCGGATGATATTGTTACATTTGCATTTAACTCGACTTGGCTTAATTCAGGCTCAGCAACGAAAAATACAACCTTGATGTTTTTTTTACTTAGAAAGGAAACGACCGGCTGACCCGCAGGCACGTATTCTTCAGCAGTGTAGTAAGTATCATAAATAAGCCCTGCGTCGGGAGTTTTAGCTTCCTTATGTATGACACGCCATGCATTATCTTTGGTATCGACAGTGGCGTTACTAATTTGGTAGTCGAGCGCTGTTAATTGGTTTTTTGATATATTAAGATCACGAGTTGCTGCATCAAGGTCAGTTTGACTTGCAGCATTGTCCTTCCGCATCCTTAAAATACGCTTGAAATTGATATCATTAAAATGAAGTTGGTTAATAATTTCTTGTCGCTGTGCCTTAAGCTTTTTCTGATTAAACGAACTCATGTCAACATGATACTGCTCACTGGTTTGCTCAAGTTTAAAAACAAGTAAATCTTTTGGAACCAACTGACCACGAATAACATTAAGTGCGCTAAGTCGCCCGCCAAAGTCACTCGATAAATAGGTGAGATCAGCATCAATATAGGCATTATAGCGTTTGGGGGAGGGATGACAGCCGCTTAATAGGGTCAATAAACAACAATAGCTAAGCACATAGATGACTTTAAAAATAAGCTTATGTCGGCGAATTTTAATGATGCGTCCTTGTTCTTAAAAAGCAGGGGTTATTCTAGCTAACTTGGAGGGGAATTAAAACAAGGTCATAATCTATGGTTGTTAACGTAAAAGCGGTATGCGTTCGTTGTAGCGCAATGATTAACACGCCCTCATTTAAATTTCAAAGCTCCATCAGGGTATGTGTTATAACCATTAGGTTGCCATTTCCTTTAATTGATAAAGACATGTTAAGGCTTCACGGGCAGTCAAATTGTCAATATCAATGGCAGTGATTTTATCAGCAAGTTTTGTTATGTAAGGAATATTTTCAGGAGGGTGCGGCGCTGGAGGGACGTTTTCTTCTATCTGTTGTAAATAGCAAGTTGCCATCGCTAAAACCTCCTTTGGCATGCCGGCCAACGCTGCTACCTCTATCCCATAACTTTTGTTGGCGTGACCTTCTTCTACCTTATATAAGAATACAATGCCTTGCTGAGTCAGTTTGGCTTTGAGATGAACATTAAGAACATTTGCAAATTCATCTGCAAGGCGTGTCAATTCGAAATAGTGGGTTGAAAAGAGGGTATAGGCATTGATGATGCGGGCGAGATGAGCTAGTGATGCATAAGCCAAGGCCATGCCATCGTGGGTACTCGTACCACGACCGATTTCATCGATGAGAACCAAGCTTTGATGGGTGGCGTGTTTTAGAATGTAGGCAGTTTCTGTCATTTCTACCATGAAGGTTGACCGGTGTGACGCAATATCATCATTCGCTCCAATCCGAGTAAAAATTTGGTCAATTGGGCCGATTTCCGCATGTGCTACAGGGACATAACTTCCAATATGTGCAAGTAATACAATCAATGCTGTTTGACGCATATAAGTCGATTTGCCACCCATATTAGGGCCTGTGATAAGAAGGGTCGATTTTTCCTTGGATAAACACAAGTCATTTGGGACAAATTGCTCCTGTAAAATCGCCTCAATCACTGGATGTCGGCCTTGTTTGATGTTGATTAATGGTTTTTCAGACAATATGGGTTTTTGCCAGGCTAAAGTTTTTGCGCGCTCGGCAAGGTTCACCAACACATCAAGTAGGCTTAATGATTCAGCCATAAGGGTGAGAGGAGCAAGAGAGGCGTGAACCTCTTCTAATAAATTATCGTAAAGCCATTTTTCACGAACCAAGGCTTTTACTTCCGCAGATAAAACATGTTCTTCAAACGCCTTTAATTCCGGCGTGATATAGCGCTCAACATTTTTCAAAGTTTGTTTACGTAAAAAATGTTTTGGCACATCGGCGGCTTCTTTACGAGATAATTCGATAAAATAACCATGAACTCGATTATAACCAAACTTTAATGTTGCAAGCCCTGAGCGTGCCTTTTCTTGGCGTTCAAGTTCCAACAATTTATCCATAGCATGCGTATTGAGATCTCTTAATTCGTCAAGCTCTTCATCAAAGCCTGGTGCAATGACCCCTCCTTCTCGAATCACTGAGGGGGGATTTTCAACCAACGCGCGGTGGAGTAAATCGCAAAGGACGGGTAGGGGTGATAAATGTTGTGCTAATTCACGGGTTAACTGGGCGACATTTTTAGTGAGAACTATTTGAAACTCTGGAAGAAGAGCAAGGGTATCCCGTAGTTTGATTAAATCTCGCGGCCTGGCTGACTTTAAGGCTACCCGAGCGTTGATGCGTAATACATCAGCTGCTTGTTGTAAAAGTTGATGCAGGTGCTGCTCTTGTTCTTGCTGATAAAGTTCTTCGATTGCTTGTTGGCGTAATTTGATCTGGTGATGATGTCGCAATGGGCGGCCGAGCCAACGCTTCAATAATCGGCTACCCATAGGGCTGGCTGTTTGATCCAAGAGATCAAGCAGGGTGTTAATTTTTCCGCCTTGGGTTTTCTCAAACAATTCTAAATGGCTTTGGGTTCTGGTATCCAACAATAAATGATCTTGGCGATTTTCAATGGTAATTGTTTTTAAATGTGGCAGTGCTTGGCGTTGTGTCATCGCAAGGTAGTTGAGTAATGCGCCTGCAGCAGACATAGCAAAATTTAAATGTTTGACATCAATTTTTGAAAACTCATGAGGACCAAACTGTTGTTTCATAAGCGCCTGGGCTCTTGTCAGGTCAAAATCGGCTCTGGGCAATTGCTTAATAGAAGTGGATATATTTCTGTATCTTAAAAAACGCTCTTCTACTAACATTTCTTGCGGCATAAGGCGTGTGATTTCAGCAGACATTGCTTCTTCATCAGAAATTTGCTCGAGATAAAACAATCCTGCGCTTAAATCCACCCATGCAAGCCCAAAAATAGAGTCTTGATGATAACTAGCTAACAGAATATTGTCTTTTGTAGCGTCAAGAAGTGCTTCATCGGTGACAGTCCCTGGTGTGATAATGCGGGTGACCTGTCGTTCCATAGGGCCTTTACCTGAGAGTGGGTCACCTATTTGCTCGCAAATGGCAACTGATTCGCCCTTTTTTAATAATCGGGCAAGATATGTCTCCACAGCGTGGAAGGGCACACCTGCCATAGGAATGGGCATTCCTTGGGATTGTCCGCGATGGGTCAGTGTTAAATCAAGTAAGTGAGCTGCACGTTTTGCATCTTCAAAAAATAGCTCATAGAAATCACCCATGCGATAAAATAGTAGCATTTCTTGATGTTGTGATTTGATGTGTAAATATTGTTGCATCATCGGGGTATGGTCTTTATGCATATTGTTAGGATATGATGGTGGTGGGTGGATTCTAGCAAATACGTTCGAAGAAGTCAGTAAAGTGCGTCGATGCGTAGATTCTGACCAATAAAGAGCAGTGCGAATTAAGAGCAAAAAAGATGTGGGTTAACTTATTCACTTATTGTTAAATTTTGTTAGACTTGCTCGGTAATATAAAAACAACAATGGAGAACAGTATGAAAAATTTAGTAAGTGTCTTGGCAGCAAGTGTTCTGGCTTTCTGTTTGGTAGGATGTGGCCAGCAAGCGCCTAAACAACCCGAAATGAAAACAGAATCAATGCCTGCCGAAGCACCACAAGCAGAAAAAGCAGAGCCAACAGCTGCTGCTGAACCAGCTGCTGCTGAACCAGCTGCTGAACCAGCTGCTGAACCAGCTGCAGAGCCTGCAAAGTAATCTAAACCCATTTTCAGGTTGTAAAGATTCACACGTCATCCGGAGCTTAGCTCTGGATGACGATGGTGGTTTTTATATTGTTGCCCATTTGTTGAAGAGGGCTTACTCTTGTCGTTTGCAATATTAGCTACAGGTGATGAAATTGTTCAGGGTGATACCCTGAATACCAATAGCCACGCTATTGCTCATGCACTGCATTCTCTTGGTTTAGATTTAGGACTACATCTTTGTTGTTCCGATAACGAGCAAGAGATGCTTTCATCGATTGAGTTTCTTAGCAAAAATCACACCCATGTGATCATCACAGGTGGACTAGGTCCTACATCCGATGATCGAACTCGCTTTATAATAGCACGGTTCACCGAATCAGAATTGGTCGAAAGAGCAGAAGCTTATACTCATATTGAAACACGTTTAGCTCTATCAAAATTGACGATGAATGCTGGAAACCGGCAACAGGCGATGTTTCCTAAAGGGGCGCATTTGTTGCCCAATCGACACGGCACAGCTATGGGATGTTACTTTTACTGGCAAAAAAAATGTTTCATTATGTTGCCAGGCCCTCCCCGGGAATGTTTGCCGATGTTTAATGACTATATTCTGCCATTACTTCAAGATACAGAACACAGTAACCAGCCCTGGTTAAAATGGCGATTGTTTGGGGTAGCGGAAGGGCAGATTGCTGAGTTGCTCGATAATGCACTGAAAGATGTCGATTGCCAAACTGGGTATCGATTGGAAACACCTTACCTAGAATTTAAAGTCAAATGTGATGAAAACAATGCTCATACAGTTAAACGTATCATTGAACCTCTGGTTGCGCCTCATATCATTGCAACAACGCATAAAAGAGCGTCCGAGTGCTTAGCTCATAAAGTAGAAGCATTGCAAGTGCCAATTGTTATTATTGACGAAGTCACTGGTGGTGCGTTACAAACATTGATTCAACGACCTGCTAATTATCGTTGGTTGTCTTTTAATGAGAGGGATTCATCTGCGGTTATTCAGTTTCATTTAACAGGGCTTGATGGATACTGGTTGGGATTGCCTGGAGATGCTGATGTGCGACTTACTATCAACTATCAAAATGCGCAAGAGCAGGGTTCAGAACAGCATCAACTCCCATATCGCAGCACCCTGATTATTCAACAGGCAGCAGAGTGGTTAAGCTATCGTTTGTTTCATCTCATCGATCAACTGCATCAGTGAATAGCATAATGCTTCTGTACCCTCGCCGCTAACTGCAGATATCGCAAAAGTTTTCTCTTTCCACCCTAACGCTTTGACGATACGTGCTATTGCATCTGCTCGGGCATCTGGTGTGGGTAATAAGTCTATTTTATTGAAAACCAACCATCGAGGCTTTTCAAGAAGGGCCGGGTTATATGCTTTAAGCTCGTTGACAATTGCTGTTGCTGAAGCAATGGGATCAACGCCATCTATTGGTAGCAGATCGATGATATGCAACAGTACTGCAGTTCGAGATAGATGCTTCAAAAATCGATGACCGAGTCCTGCGCCGGTTGAGGCGCCTTCAATTAGACCTGGAATATCAGCCATTACAAAGCTTTTGTGTGCATCTACCCTAACCACACCAAGATTCGGGTGTAGGGTTGTGAATGGATAATCGGCAACTTTTGGCTTTGCGCTCGAAACGGCACGAATTAAAGTTGATTTACCAGCATTAGGCAGACCTAATAATCCAACATCTGCTAAAACACGCAGCTCAAGGCGCAAATGCCGTGACTCACCTGGGGTTCCCTGGCTGGTTTGGCGGGGCGCTCGATTGACGCTACTTTTATAGCGGGTATTGCCTAGGCCGTGAAACCCACCTTGGGCGACTAGTAATTTGTTCCCGTGTTGATTGATGTCACCGAGGAGCTCCTTGGTATCAATATCATAAACCATGGTACCCACGGGCACTCGTATAATAAGGTCCTCTCCTGATTTTCCAGTGCAGTTACTGCCCATGCCAGACTGTCCATTATCAGCTTTAAAATGGCGTTGGTATCTAAAGTCAACCAGCGTATTCAGCTCTTTGTCAGCCATAAGGTATACACAACCGCCATCACCGCCATCGCCACCATCTGGTCCACCGCGGGGTACAAACTTTTCACGCCGAAAACTAAGACAACCATGTCCGCCATTTCCTGCTTCTATCTTAATGATTGCCTCATCAACAAAACGCATAGTGATTCCAATAAAATATAGTTATAGGCGAGGAAAATTTTGACAAGCTTGCGGTAAAAGAAAATAAAATGTCATATACCAGTACATGTTTTAATCTCATGTATTCAGAACCAGCGGCTCATTCAACATCGAAAAGCTGGTTCTGAAGTGGTAAGACATATATAAATTGAAGATGTCTTGCTTAGCCTTCTTGCTGTTCTAAAACAGGCTCCATCATTAAAGGCTCTATCATTACGTACTGACGCTTTTTTAAGCCTTTAGTGGTAAATTTCACGAACCCTGCAACCAATGCGAACAATGTATGATCGCGGCCAAGACCAACGCCTACACCTGGATGATACTTTGTTCCTCGTTGACGAATGAGAATTTCACCAGCGTTAACCAATTGTCCACCATAACGTTTGACACCGAGAAATTTTGGGTTCGAGTCGCGACCGTTACGAGTACTACCACCTGCTTTTTTGTGAGCCATTGCTATACCCTCTTACTTGCCAGTCTTACTGATTGCGGTAATTTTAACTTGTGTGTAGTTTTGTCTGTGCCCCATCTGCTTCATGTGGTGCTTGCGTCGACGAAACTTGATAATTTTAATTTTCTTGTGCCGTGCGTGCAGAAGAATCTCGGCTTTAACGACAGCGCTAGCAACTGTAGGTGTTCCACAAGTAATTTTTTCACCATCAGATAGCATTAATATTTCAACGAATTCATAGGTGCTACCAACCTCGCCTTCAAGCTGCTCGAGCTTCAGTACATCACCTTCCTTTACGCGGTATTGCTTACCGCCGGTTTTTATGACCGCATACATTATTTCTCTCCAACTTGCCCGCTTCCCGCTAGTCAGGCATCAACAAAGTGCCACATTCTATTAAATATTGGCTATGACTTCAAGTTGAATTTAATTTATTGTACAATGCGCCACCCAAGTCATAATTTTTGGGTGAAATTGTAGGTAGGTTAAAAGTTTAAACCTGGTCGCAAGGTTTCATTTATTTATCGGAGTCACACAATGTCAACTATCAGTTTAGAAGCAGAATCAAGAACGGTTCTC
This sequence comes from Legionella sp., assembly GCA_044233795.1. Classification (GTDB taxonomy): domain Bacteria; phylum Pseudomonadota; class Gammaproteobacteria; order Legionellales; family Legionellaceae; genus JBIIJL01. The sequence continues at coordinate 20,804 of JBIIJL010000029.1, forward strand.
GGGAAGGGTGCGAGCCGCCGCCTACGCCGTTTAGAGAGCAAAGTACCAGCGGTTCTGTATGGTGGTGGTAAGGAGCCAGCCTCCATTAATTTATTGCATAAAAAAGTAGTTAAAGCACTAGAATCAGAAGGTATATATTCCAGTGTGTTTGATTTACATCTTGATGGAAAAGTTGAGCGTGTAATTTTGAAGGATTTACAACGTCATCCCTACAAGCCGATTATTCTTCACATGGATTTCCAACGAGTCTCTGCTAAGGATGTGTTGGTCAAATTTGTCCCATTACATTTCCTTCACGCTGAAGAATGTAAAGGTGTAAAGGAAGGTGGTATTGTCAATCATAACATGATGCAAGTTGAAGTTCGTTGCCAAGCGCAGTATTTGCCACAATTTATCGAAATTGATTTATTAGACATGGCTATTGATGATGTGCTTCATTTGACTGACCTGAAGCTTCCTAAGGGTGTACATTTAGCCACTGATCCAAGCGAAGGGGATCACAATCATCCAGTCGTCAGTATTCATGTACCTAGAGTGGTTGTAGAGGAAGAGCCTGTGGTTGAGCGAAGTGATGAGGCTCTCGAAGAGGGTGCTGAAGACCAATCTTCATCTGAAGACTCACAAGGTTCATCTGAGGCCAGAGAAATTTCTGGTGAAGAAGAAGCTGAGTAATTGAACTCAATCACTCAAGTGACATATGTAAATATTTGCATATGTCACTTGAGCCCTAGCACAATAGAGCTTCTCGCTGATGACCATCAAATTAATTGTTGGGCTTAGAAATCCTGGCAAAAATTACCTTGCTACTCGCCACAATGCAGGAGGGTGGTTTGTAGAGGCTTTAGCTCAATATTATCAGGGTGCTTTCAAGATTGAATCAAAGCTTAATAGTGAGCTCGTTCTTCTTGATATCGCTGGGGTTTCCTGTCGAGTAATGAAGCCATCGTCTTATATGAATGTCAGTGGTTTGCCTGTTCAAGCGGTCTGTAAGTTTTATCAAATTGCTCCTTCTGAAGTTTTAGTAACACATGATGATCTAGATCTTTTTGCGGGACGCATCAAGCTCAAATCCGGCGGGGGACATGGTGGTCATAATGGATTGCGCGATATCATCAAACACTTGGGGAGTGCAGATTTTCAGAGGATGCGAATTGGTATTGGCCATCCTGGTGAGAGAGGATTAGTTCTTGATTACGTTTTAGGCAGGCCTTCGATATCTGATAGGATATTGATCGATGAAGCTATTAACCGCGGTGTTGATAGCGTGCCCACTATACTTACTGGTACGATTGAAAAAGCGATGAACCAGTTAAATGGCGAGAGTTAGCTTGATAATAATACGGCAAAGAGGTGAGTGATGGGATTTAAATGCGGGATTGTGGGTTTACCCAATGTAGGAAAATCAACTTTATTCAATGCGTTGACCAAAGCTGGTATTGAAGCTCAAAATTATCCTTTCTGTACGATTGAGCCTAATGTTGGCATGGTGACTGTACCGGATCCACGTCTGGATGCATTGAGTGCTATTGTTCATCCACAACAAACCGTGCCAACAGTTATGCAATTTGTTGATATTGCGGGCTTGGTCAAAGGTGCTGCAAGTGGTGAGGGTTTAGGTAATCAATTTCTCGCCAATATTCGTGAAACAGATGCGATTGCTCATGTCGTAAGAGCCTTTGAACATTCTGACATTATTCACGTAGCAGGGCGCGTTGATCCTATCAACGATATTGAAATTATCAATACAGAGCTTGCCTTGGCTGATATGGATACAGTTGAGAGGGCGCTCAACAAATCTCAAAAATTAAGTAAAAGTGGTAATAAAGACGCTTTGTTTGAGAAACAAACCCTAGAGAAAGTCAAAGCGCATCTAGATCAAGGTCACCCGGTACGTACTTTAGATTTAACTACAGAAGAAGCGTCGGTGAGTAAACGTCTTTTTCTACTCACTGCAAAACCAGTACTATATATTGCAAATGTTGATGATAATGGATATGAAAATAATCCGTTGTTGGATAAAATTAATGTGCTAGCTTCTGCGGAGAATGCTGCTGTAGTTGCTTTATGTGCTGCAACTGAAGCAGAGCTCGTAGAATTGGATGATGCAGATAGAATAGAATTTATGAGTGATTTAGGCCTATCAGAGCCCGGGTTACATCGTGTAATTCGTACAGGTTATGATTTGCTTGGTTTACAGACTTACTTTACTGCGGGCGTTAAAGAGGTTCGCTCCTGGACTATCAAACGAGGCGCCACAGCCCCAGAGGCTGCTGGTGTGATTCACACTGATTTTGAAAAAGGTTTTATCCGTGCCGAGGTGATTGCATATGATGCATTTATCACTTACAAAGGCGAGCAAGGTGCTAAAGAAGCTGGAAAGCTTCGTTTGGAAGGTAAAGATTATATTGTTTGTGATGGAGATGTGATGCATTTTCGGTTCAATGTTTGATTATATATTTTGAGCATCAGTTAATTGTAAATTTTTTGTACTAACAAGAGCCCATAGAAAAGAAGCTTTGCTCGGTAAACAGAAAGGAATTGTCCTTACTATCCTATCTTCTCGTAGGGTTTGTTGACACTTCACCTGCTGCCTACGTGCCGCTGCTTGTACACGGTACGTGGGCACTTAAGAAAATTTTCTAAAAGTAACTATCAATAGACCCTACTTATTTGTAGGCAAATGCCTCTGGGTCCATTCATTAAATTTATTCATATAGTCTTTGAGAAAGATAGCCGTGTTCTCGCTTGTGAAATGTCCTGAGGCGTCAAATAGTTTGTCGACGAAACTTAAATAGGCCTCTGGCTGTGGCATGCATGGGGCGTTTAAACAGACTAATGATTGTCGCAAATGATGGTTTGCACCGAAGCCACCCATTGGGCCAAGAGATGCGCTGACGATAGCGCATGGTTTACTATTCCACAAACTTTGTCCATAAGGTCTCGAGCCTATGTCTATAGCATTCTTAAGAACTGCAGGTAATGAACGATTATACTCAGGTGTTACAAAAATAAATCCATCCATGGTCTTGATAGTTTCTCGAAATTTAACCCAAGATTGTGGCGGTATCGCTTCATCATCTTGGTTAAAAAAGCTGAGCTGACTGATATCTATGATATGTAATGCCATACTTTGTGGGGCAAGCTCAGCGAGTTTTAAGGCGATTTTTCGATTGAATGAGCCCCTACGTAAGCTGCCAATTAGAACGCCGATGTTCATAAAATTCCCCATACAATTAGTTGATGATATAAACAAAAAATAAAAAACTAGCTAATTAACTTTCTAGTTTCAAACAATTTCTGTGAGTTAAGGTCGAGTATTGAATCAAGTCATTCCCGATTGTAGTGTATTTCGATGTACATAAATACTTGATTTTTACCTATGCTTTAATAACCTGAAGTTGGATGCTTTGCTATTCACTCATGCATCGCTAAAGTGAATCAAAAGTTTAAAGTTTAATCACGTCATCTGGATATTATGACTAAAAAACGGCATCTTATTTAATATTCGGGCATTTTTTTATTTCGTTACTAGGAAAAGTTGTTTTATAATGTTCCTCTTTTTAGACACTTGCAAGACTGGATGCAAATAGAACAACCTGGGTTTTAAAGAACTATATGACATTTTTTTTGTTATAGATGATACAATATAATCAAATAAACCTGGAGATATAGATATGCCAAGACACGCCGATGAAGGTCTTTATAGCAATGCAGTGAAGTGGATTGAAGAAAACACTCAACACCGAAGCATTCCACGCGAGATATAAGAGGCTTTTTTGCGTTTTAAGACATTAGCTTCAGAGAATAAAATTCAGCTGCTAATCAGCTTAAATGCGCTGAGCGGATTACCCCAAGAGATTAAAGAGTCTTTGCCCTGGCTGAGGTTTGAATTAGAGCAGATGTATAGCCCAGCTAGCCTCCCTGATGAACTAGCTCCGATAATTGGAGCTCATTTAGCGGGCCCTGATAAAA
>JBIIJL010000015.1:0-32952 GCA_044233795.1 Legionella sp.
GCTTGCATTCATATCTTGGTTATGTGAATCCAAACCAATTTGAAAGAGAGTGGGGGAAAATGAAAAAAGTTGCTTAACTAGGTGTGTGCATTTGATTGACCACGTCAGATAATACATTTTATGCAGTAATTCCTGACATGCAATTTAAGTTTTTGAGAAATAAAAATAATATTGTGACGCAAGTTAAATTATATCAAAGTGGAAATGAGTTGATGGGAACTAAGGCTTAATTGATAATTATTCTTAAGCCCCCTAATAGCATACATGGTTGTATGCACTGCAATCTTCATCTCTGAAATATCATTTATTTTCCTAAATAAATTTTCCGTTGATCAACAGATAACTTTTCAATTGAATATCTAAGCATGGTGCGCGGCATAGTGTTGGCATATTGCTCAAGAAACCCTATCAAGACGTTTCGATCACGCTTACCTGCTTCCCGTAACATCCACCCAACCGCTTTATGAATTAAATCATGGCGATCATGACATAATAATTCGGCAAGCTTAATCGTCCATTCTAGTGAATTATGTCGAATGAAATACCAGGTTGCCACAATGGCAACGCGACGTTCCCATATGATGTCTGATTTGGCCAATGTTAAAAGCGGCACTTTATCACCATGCATGAGATGCGCACCTACTATCCAGTGAGCGGATGCATCGACGAGATTCCAGTTGTTGATATGAGCTAAATTTTTTATGTAAAACTGGTAGCAGGTTTCTTTATCAAATGGGCCTTTTTGATATTGGTTAACCAAAATAAACAGCGCCAGCATGCGTTTTTCATTAACCGGAGATTGAATCAATGTCTGGATTTCCGGGATAGATAGCGTGTGAAATTCTTTTGCTATGGAACGTAGCACAGGGTTACTAACCCCAATGAATTGATCGTGTTCGGCATAATCACCCACGCCTGTTTTAAAAAACCTACTTGTCATGCTGGGTGAACGTGCCGATAAATCAAGTTTTGATGCAATCTGTAAAAGGTTGGTCATTTTTATTTACTCAGGAGATATTGTTTTTCATGCTCAATTAACCATTGTTTACGCGCAATACCACCGCCATATCCGCCCAGTTCACCATTACTATTAATGATCCGGTGACATGGGATAACAATAGCAATCTGATTTGCCCCATTCGCATTGGCAACTGCGCGACAAGCGGATGGACTACAAAGCGTTGTGGCCTGCTGAAGGTAACTTCGGGTTTCACCATATGGAATAAGGCACAGTGCTTCCCAAACGCTTTTTTGGAAAGGACTGCCCAGTAAAAACAGCGGTGTTTTAAATGTCTTCAGCGTCCCATCAAACCAGGCTTTTAATTCCTGTTCAATCGATGCGATCGGTGCCGTCGTACCGGGAATAATGGCAGACTTTGTTCGTTGCCGCAGACGTTCAACTTCTCGTTCCAGCCCGCGGCGGTCAACAAACTCCAAAAGATACAAGGCATCTTCAGATGCAATAGCAACCATGGGTCCAAGTGGCGTATCCAGCCAAGATGCTTTTAAAACCTGGATTTTTTTTTTCGTGGATGAAGGCGGTGCCCCCATGATTTTGGAAAATGCATCGCGAAAACCACTGCTGGATTCAAATCCGGCATTCAGTTGCGCATCAATGACCGATTCACCATTACGAATTTGTTTGAAAGCCAGCCCCAAACGGCGTGCTCTGGCATATTCAACAAACGTCATGCCAAATCGTTTTTGAAATTGGCGACGAGCGGTGGATGTATCGATAGACAACGCATCAAAATCGCTGTCTTTCCATCGCTTGGAAGGATTTAATTCCACCGCCTCAACCAACATGCGCACAATATCAGATACCTGATTGGGATGAGATAGCGGACGGCATCGCTTGCAGGGACGAAAGGAGGCGAGCAGGGCTTCTTGTGGGGTTTGATAGAACTCGCAATTTTCAAATTTGGGTTTTCTTGCAGGGCAAGTTGGTCGACAAAATACACCGGTGGTTTTAACGCCAACGTAAAACACGCCCTCATAGTTGGTGTTTTTATCGAGTAACGCTTGGTAATAATTATTTTTTATCACATCAGTTAACATAGCGGTCTTCTTAATAATGGCCATCACATGTCATGCTTGTTAAAGATCAACTATACCAGTCTTTATAACTTGTGCGACCGAAATTCAGGCGTTGATTTTTTTTTGTCCATGATCAACCTATTTCCATTTCGACCCGTTGTAATATTTTCGTTTGTTCAATTATCGGAGATTTCATTGAAGGAGCATCCAATTTGTTCTCTCTTGAAATGCGCTCAATAGATTCTTTGATTTGAGTATCAGTCATGGAAATTTTATGTAGTTTGTCTTGAAGTGTTTCTGGTTTAAACGCTTTATTTAATATATCAATAACACCTGAAACCCCGTGAGATTTTGATACATCATTAAAATCACCTTTCTTGTTTGGCAGGGCAATTTCAACCGCTTTACCATGAAGTTTTAGCCGTTCAATTGTTTGATGTAGTAGCTTATCATCATGAATTGGCTTTCCATCGTTATCGAGACAAAGTACGACTTTGTTCGTGAGAAGATTAATGTCAATTGAGACCATATTTTGTTTTCCAAGGACTGCAATAACACGTTCGTTTTGAACAGCATCACGGACACTTAATCCAGTTTCAACCCCTTCGGTGATATAGGTTACTGCGTTCTGTGTCATCCCTTTATTAATCATGACCCCCGTTCCAGCAATTGCACCAAACGTTTTCTTTTGAACGTCAAGTTCAGCTTTACTTGAAGTGTTTTTATCAAGATAAATCGCTTGAACGGACTGTACTTGCTGTTCTTTGTTACGTGCGATACACAGGAGTGCAGGCATGTATTTTATCATCTCATCTTTGCCAGTAAACACTTTCGCGTGAAAACGTATGTCTTGTCCTGAAACGTTGTTTATACCACGCGTTTCCTTCAGATAAATTTCAGCTAAAGTACCGGCAATGGGTGTTGACTCCTTCGATAGCTGTAGTGCATAACGTTGCGTTTTACTCGGCTTATCATCGGTTTTTTCAGGCGGTGATGATATTTTTTGTAGGGTTGATTGAACCATTTCTTTTAAATCATCCCCAGTCATTTTGGCGGCATATTCAAGGCTCGACTTAAAATCAAGGTTCAGTGACGCTTGAATTAAATGCAATAAATTTCCTTTCTCGCCCGTTTCAAAATTGAACCATGTTCCGCGTTTATCTCCGATCAGGCAAATACTCAAGCTGCCCTTTGACCCATAACGCATTTCTTTTTTGGAAGAGAGCGTTGTGTTCGGCGTGCCAAGCAACGACTGTGCGACACACTCGGTATTTAATGACAGATTTCGCACAACATTTTGTACATCATAGTGATGTTTTTGAGGTGCACTTTTCACCATTGATGCAGTGTTTTCAGATATTTTTGGCGCATGATGGATTAACCCTAGCGCCTCAAGAGCGGATGTTTTATTCGGTGTGACGCGCAATTGTGTTTTTAATTTGTCATAATTATCCGTGTAAATCATGGCGTGAAGTGAGCCTCGGGAGACCATGATATAAAAGCTTCTAAAATGGTTGGTCTTTTTATTTTGGGTATCTGCGACACCAATGACGAAAGGGGATGAACTTCCTTGAATCGAATAGCTGGTGGATGTGTAGCTGTAATCCCAATGACTGTCTTTCAACTCATTTTTATAAAGCGTTTGCATTTGACCGGATGTATCTTTCACGCAAAAGGAATCATCAGAAACCTCGGTCACAACCAGCCGTTCATTTGCAAAGCGCGCTTGAGCTTTGTCTGATTTTTTGAAATGAATTTTTTCTCCAACGGATATTTTGCCTTCTGCCGCCTTAAAAAGTTCGATTTTCCAGTCTTGATTTTCTTTTTCCGGCATAAAGATGGATTTCTCGCCTTGTAACTGTTGAAGCTCGACGACCCGTGATGCCTCATCAATCCCCGTCACCTTGTAGTATTGATTGTTTTTTTTAAGAAGATAGGTGCCTGGTTTTTTCAGGATTTCAGCAAAAGTTTCAATTTGATAAAGCGCTGCGGTGGTGTAATTGGTACTTAAAAGCCGACCAAAGGATTTATTTTCACATCCTAACTCCGATTTTTCCATTAACCCTTCGCGAATTAAATGGTTAGCTTCTTCCCTGTGCCTGTTTTCATGAATAACGACAATGGTATTGTCACGACAGTCACGCGTTCTGGATAAATAATCCATTACGGCCATTGATAGAGGCGCTTCATTTTCAACAACCGATGTGGTGAGACGTTCAAGCGCGGGATGTGAACCCTCTCTCTCAACAGCTTGCAAGGGCAATCCGGCTAATTGATTGAGCGCCTTATTCGTATCGCCTTGAATCAACGTTTCCACCGCTTCCTTATAATTCTGCACCGTCTGACGAACCAAATCACACATGTTAGCCACGCGAATGCTTCCTTCTTGCAGTAAAATAGCGGACGGCTTCCCACTTTCAATCCCTTGGTGCTGGCTTACGTCACCCAACAGTGCGCATCGGCTACCAGCATTATGGATATAGGCAACCAGCCTTGCTGCATCACGATTGGACACCATCGATGACTCATCAAGCAACACCAATGACTGACTTGTTAACGTCGGATGTTGCTCTTGCTCAATTAGAAAACTTTTAAGCGTTTGTGCCTGAATGCCTAATGCCCTCATTTCTTTTACAGCCTGATGGGTGGGTGCTACCGCGATGATGTCGAGAGGCATTTCAGTCAAGGTCTTGGCGTTTTGAACCACATCAATGGCTGATTTCGTCATCGTGGTTTTTCCCGTGCCAGCAAACCCTTGGATCATAATAAAGCGATCGCTTGTTGTCGCAATTAAAAGACAAGCATCTTTTTGTCCCCGGGTAAGCGGATACGCGTTCAATTTTTCCTCAGCGGTCTTAATATCAAGCCTTGGCGTTACTGTATTTTTACCCGCTCTAACGGTCGATAAAATTTGTTCCTCAAATTCCTTGGCCTCAATGGTCATAAGCATGTCGTTAGGGGCTCGTAACAGCTGACCATCCTGAATGTCACTGTTCAACCTTAATGAGAGCTCGTCCACATTCGCCACACCGATGGCTTTTTGCAGGGCAACCGTCAATAACTCATTTTTAGAAAACACAGCTTCGCGTTCAGACAGATGCGAAATGGCAAAATTTAACGCTTTCTCACTTTCGGTGATGATGGGTTTAGTCCGCGTGAGCTCCGCAATGGCGCGGTCTAAATGTTGCAATAAATCCACCGTTGTTGGGCTATCAAGAACCTTAATGGAGCTTGAAGCCTCAAGCGTGATGGAAATTGCCGATTTCTTTACGGATAGCTTTTCTGCATGGCGCTTTGCCTTTTCAACATCATCGGTGATAACGAGTAATGATTGACGCGATGTTTCTGCACTTAACGCCATGATGTTTTTATTTAAGCAATACGATGGCATGGTGAGGATGGTTTTATCTACCGTTTTGTAATCATGCACGTGTAGGTTTTTAGCGTAAGAATACGTCAACGGAAGATGATCTGTATTCAGTAAGTGAATCGTTTTAGTACCTGATTTTAATTTTAGGCCGTGACGTGTGAAGGCGGTCACTTCATAAGCGGTACCGGCTTTTACCCTTTCAAAACGCATATCACCGGTTGAAACCAATAGTTCTCCAATTGAAACCGGCAACGAGCGCTCCTCGTAAATGTGGGTTTTTTGAGTAATGCTTTTCATCGGTAGTTCGGTTTGTAAACCGCTTTTTTCACGCACGACGAGCAGTTGTTTCTTTTCGTCAACCGATACAATCGTTAACTTTTGAGTTTTATCCTGTAGTTTATGGAGCAATACCCAACCTGGCTGATAGCTTTTAGCGGTTTTTTTCTCAGCAGCAGTGAGTGGGACGGGCAATAATGTTTTGAGTTCTTTTTCGATCGCAGATAATGCACCGGTCTCTTTTAATTGACGGCGAATAGTCTGGTTCACCTCCCAGCTTTCAGCCTTCGAAACCGTCAATACACAGGTTTTTTGACGCTCGGATCGGCTGAGCTGTGTATATTCCGAAGCGGCTAAAATCAGGCGCGCCGTTTTATCACGTGCCTCATGAATCTGCATCTCAGGTGCGTGTTTTTGTTTATCTGCTACTTGATAGGTTAACACCTGCGCTTTGTCTAGAAGACAGGGAATATCGGATTTAAAGCCTGTGAGTCCCTCTGATTTTTCAAGCAGAATGACTTTGGCATAGCTTCTTGATGCAATCGATAATAACTGGCTCAAATCATCTGGAGCGCACCGTCCTACATCATCCACAATAATGAGCTCGTGTTCTTTTCGAGATTTAAAAAAGGGTAACAGGTGTGATGCCTTGTGCTCATGATTAAAGCCTGCAATCGTTTGGGCAAGCTCACTTTTGCCGATAGACGTTAACCATTGCCAAAGGGTTTCAGGTTTTTTGCTGGTCGCTTCATTAATAGATTTGGCGAGCATTCGTGTGGGGCTTAATACTCGAATCGTTTTGGAATCCGTAGCTGTATTAATCAGGGCAAGCAGTACGTCTTTTGAGACAATACTTTGTTGTTGAATGCGGATAACGCCTTGTTTGTTCGTCAAAACACGCATGACTGTATTCTGCACAGATAAGGGATCAGCTCCATGACCTTTGCATTGGATCCCTTTTTTTTGTGGGGTAAACGTGCTTAATTGTTCAATCAGCTGTTTTTCTTTGGCGATTAATCCACTGGTCGTGAATAAATTCTCTTTATCGTCAAGCGAAATTAAACGTTGCGCTTTGATTTCATGTTCGATGCTTTGGATCAGCGTGTCATAGCCCGTTTCGCCTAGAGAAAAATAAAGGCTCGCTTGCAGTACGTCTTGATAAGTAAAACTTAAACGCCGTTCTTCAAGGTGGGCAATGGCATCAAGAACGGCATGTCCTTGTTCACGACTAACTTCATTGGATCCCAGTTGTTTTGCAGCAGCTGTTTTTTGTTTTAATACATCCAAATAGGTCGATGGATCCACACCTAAGGCCTGACTCTCGTTGGTCCATTTCACACGTAGCGCTTCAGGATTGGTTTCTTTTTTATATTTGCGTGTGTCTTGAGTGGCTTTATCATGCGCTTTCAATGAGCTTGAATGCATGGTATCCACTTGCCCCTCAATTTGTGTGCGTCGTTTTGAGAACGTGGTTAATAAGTCCGAGTTAAAATGTTTGATTTCAAAGAGTCCGTGAGGATCACCAGTTGGCGCGATTTCAAGCCCTTTGGATTTGACGCCCATTGCAACCTCAGAGCGATATACTAACCCTAAATAAATTTGATTGGCCATAATCCATTCCATCGTGCCGTGATTTTTTCGCATATCGGAGGCAAGCGCGCGCCATTTTCCATCAAGACGCTCGGTTAAATTCATCATAAGCGCATGCGTGTGGAGCAGTGGATCTTGTTCGCGTGAGGTGTCGTGAAGAATAGTCGCAAAGGCTAGGTTGCCCGTTTTTTCATACTCCACACCTGACAGACCCATTTTTCGTGCTTGAGCGGCCTCTTTTTCAATAATCTGCAATACTTTTTGAACAGCCCGCTGGTGGATGTCAATAAAGTCTTTATCACCTGCAACCAACGCTAGATATGAGACTGATTTTGGTGCGGAAAAAGTTAAATCATAGCCCCCGCGGTGCTTGACTTCACCACTTGCAGACTTTAATCCAATGATTTCGCCATTAGGCAAAACACCACTTAAAATCATTTCCAATTGCTCAACACTAACGCGTTCACCCAATGCAAGGCGCTCAGCACTTTGCCCTCGCCAACTTGCGGATAATTCACCCGTGAAATAATAGTTGTCTTTGGAAAAATAATAACGTGCGGCCCCACCAGCCTGACTGATAGGTTGTATTCGCAGGCTTAACATGATTTAGCTCCTTGTTTCAAAAATTGATTCCATCTCAAACGATGGTTTCTGCTTTTTGGGCGAGAACCCATCAACCCGCCCATTAGCGGTTTCTTCATTGCACATGGAATCAACTGCAGAATCTGAGACAATCACTTGGTTGAGCGGTAACTCACGTGCAATAAATCCTTTTGCCACTAAGGGGCGTTTTTGATATTTGAGTTTTAATTTCGTGATGGGGTGTCCGGGTAGACGCAGAAAACATTCCAACGCCTCCAATCCCATGATTTCTGGATAGGTCACGAGGGGTCGAATAACCCTATTTTTTCCAAGTGATATGCCATCGCGAATTGAATTGGCGCCGTAGGAGTAGTTTTCACGCGTGTCATCGACTTCTTCTTCACCTAATTCTTTAGAGACAAGCTGCGCCATCTCATGACTCGGGCTTGCAAAGAAGGCGCGTGTATTAAGTAAGTCAAAGATTTCAGCAGCACCACTTCGCCCGTAGACTTTGACGAGCTGGCTGAAACTTTGCATGCCAAGTAAAAAGCACCCACCAAATTTTCGAACCTCTGCAATGGTTTCGCCCAAGAGCGGCAATTTATGTAAGCTCGGTAATTCATCACAGATAAACCAAATGCGACGATGTTGGTTCTCGGGGAGGCTAAGAAGAGTAAGCGACGCCATCGCAATCCACATTGAAATCAACGGCCTTAATGATTTGTGTTGCTCGCCATTTGAAGAGATAAACAGCCAGCCGTTGTTGTCTGGGTTCAGGATATAATCACGAATTGAAAACGGCGCTTTGCCAGACTCATTTAAACCACCGAGCGATTGCATGGATTTCAAATAAGTTGTAATGACTGAGCGAATAGAAATCGCGGTTTTCTCGATTTGTTGGCTTACAAGCGTTGCTGCCGCTGTACCCGTTAGATAGGGTTCCAATTCTGTAAATTCGCCCGTGACTAAGAGTTGCAGTAGTTTTTCAAGTGAACGGTCTGGGTCGTGTCGCATTTTTGAAGCGGCTGAGGACAGCACCGTGCGTGCGGCGTTCACCCAAAATGGATCAGATTCTCCGTGCATTGGGATTAAACTTTCGGCCATGTTTTCAAGAAGTTCATCGCGCGGTGCCTCTGCCCATAAATCCCAATTAGCGCACCGGGCATCAAAGGGGTTAAGTAGCACGTCGCTTGAGTCTTGAAAGTAGTTTTCAGTAAACGTACAGCCTTTGTCATACACAATGACCCTATCGCCTCGTGCGCGAAGTCCATCCATCAGCTTCATAATGAGCTGGCTTTTTCCCATGCCCACCGTTCCGTGTACTAATAAATGTTGTACTTCACAGTCTTTAATGAGAGGAAACCCATCGAAATTCAGATCAGAAGCGCGACCTGCTCGAATGATTTGTTTTTTAAGCGTATTGCTTGGTACAAGGCTTGTTCCGCGTATGAACTGATTCTTGGCTTGAAACTTTCCCTTACGAATAAAATACACCGCTACAAGCGTACCTAATATGAGAGCAAGACCACCGCCGATAAAAGCGGCCTCTATCAACGCATCAAAACACGCATTGGCATTACGGGCGTAATAGGGGTTATTCACTAAATCGTGTACTGAACGCCTAAGCACACGCCCAAGATGAGGTAGCTCAAAGGTATGCGTCATGCCAACGATATTAAGGAATAGCGCGTAATAGTAAGCCGTTGCCTGAATCAACCTATCGCTACCGGTCAGCAGCCACGTTATAAGCCCGCTGGCCAAAAACCAGATCCCAAGACAGCAGTAAAGGAGTGTTTTGGTGATTTGATCCCACATCCGCAGATTATGAAAAGAAATTTGACCTCCGCGGGTGTAGTGTTTGTAATTTGATTCAGTGCTCATTGTTTCTCCTTGTCGTGATTTTTGGGCAAAGCAGCGGCTAGCCGGTACTGTTTTATGGCTTAAATTAGGTTGTTATGAATAGATTTTGTTATTTGGAGTAATAGCTAATGCTCCTCCTCTTTAGGATTGTGATGCGGCATAAATGGAAGGCGCTTCGCATTTTTTTTGCCGGTTTGGATGGCTTGATTGACATCTGATGTTGTTTCTTTAAATCCTCCATGTAAGCGTTCCCCATCATTTGTTGTCTGGTTCCGGCTCTTTTCCATTTGCCCTTGAATGCTCTGTTGGAATTGGTTGGCGGAGGCATTATCCATAGTAACGCCTCCGTTCTTGGCATTTAGATTCAATGCATCATGGTTTGTTTGATAGGAACTGCCCATCTGGCCTTCTTTCTCAATCAAAGGGCGTGCATTTTGGCTATAGAGCGCATCGATTTTTGTGCCTTGAGATTGATTGCCAAATTCTGAAATTAACTCATCCCGTTTATGCGCTACAAAATCTTGTCCTAATGTTTGAAGTTTTTGAATAGAGGACATGTCACCTGGGTGCGAAAAGAGCTCATCGCGTTGAGCCGTTCCCACCGTTGCTGCCACATAACCCGGAAAAGCTTGGTTGAGATCGGCATTAATTTGCGCCCCATGGGATTCAACATAACTTCGTGCCTGTTGTACACGCGTGGCCGTAGACAAGGACGAATCCACATTATGACTGGCCGTTTGAGCGTCACGTAAATCCGCACCCAACTGGTTAGAAAGGCTCGCGCCTTTTGAATGTGAATCATCAAAATGATGCGTTTGTGCAAAATGACTGACGTAATTCAATGATTGATTGAAATCAGCGGCTTCTTTTGCGGTCACGGTGTGATCGGTATTTTCATGATAGCGATCGCCGGAGGTTGCTGAACGGTCATATTTCTCATCTGTACGTCCGCCGATATCAAATCCTGTAACCAATTTTCCGATATGACCAAGAACACTGCGATCAGTAGAAGCGCTTGCATGAAATCCCGCACTCATAGATGTTAACGTCGTCATCGCCTCCTCTTGGCTCACACCTAAACGCTTGGAAACATCGGAGGCGATGTTTGTCATTTTTGATAATGCTTGTGTATATTGGCCTGACTCTTGGCTGGATACCCCGTCGCCAAACCGCATGTCATGACCATCCAGACTTGAAAGCTGTATCGCACGATGCGCCGCATTGGATAGTGCGCTTTGGAAATGTTGCGATTCATTAAGGGCTGCCTGCTTGGACGTTTCATAGGCTTGGTTGAGAGAACCGCTCAAAGCTTCTGATGTATTAATGGAGACGGCACCCTTTGACATCCCGGGGCTTACATCAAAGACCGCATCGCCACTTCCCGTAATGGTTTTAATCACACCAGAACTGCCTTGTTCAGCATGCATCCCATGCATGTGTGACCAGTTGGAGTCATGCTTGTTGGCTGAGAAGTTATTGGCAGTTGAGTTATAAAAACTTGTTTGACCCAATCCAAAAGAGGCCGATGCTGCCTCGCCAGCCACGGCCATGCCTGAGCCTTGCACATGTCCTGTGATGCTTGTCGCCAGTCCATTAAAGGCTTCGCCCAAATTCGATACCAAACCTTTTGCGATAAACGGAATCATCGCCATGATGTAACCCGCAACCCCTGAAATATCTCGACTTAATTCGGTCATTTTATCCAAATTAACCATCGTCATTGGCCCATACCCAGACACACCATCGATGCCAACATTGGTCATAACGTGATTAATAACCGCAAAGAGCACTGGCCAGCATTGGAGTGATAAGAGGAATTGCAAATAGCCTTTAAAAATATGACCACCGCCAGGCATTGTGCTTAGCGCCAGCACCAATGGAAATACGCCGAAGAGAATCAGCATGAGGTTGGTGTGTAATAGCGGTAAAAACCACACGGCTTTTTGACCCAAGATATCCCAACTCCAACGGTGTTGAAGTTGAGATTTAGTAAACTCATGATTCACAACGCTGGCTGTACTGTCGGTGAAGGCTTGATAATGATTAATGCCATCACCCATGGCGTTAATCATCATGGCTTGTAAAAAGATATTACTTGAGGTGTCCGTTAGCCCCTGATAATAGCGTGCAGCTGAGGTTAAATGTGTTTCAAACAATTTTTCATAATCGGTCTTTTTTTGCTTGCCAAAGAGGTTTACGCCAAAGATGCTGTATGTTCTTCGAATTTCTGCATCCAATCGCGCTTTAAGGCTGTTTTTGCCATCAGCACTTGAGGCTTGCGCACAGGTCACGAGAACCCCGCCGACCTCGGTCATACGAAGTGGTGATGGTTTTTTAGTAATCAAGTTCCAAATGTTATCGCTGGCAGCCAAATCCCCAACGCTGTATTTTTGATTCAGCCGAATATCACCCACAACACAGGAGCGGAAATAATGATCCATTTCATCTTTGAGCGTAGGGTCAAGAATTCTGAAATCACGAGCGGACTCTATCAATCGCGCACCAAAAAGCGCGCCTGTCTTTGTGTAGGCGAAATCGCCTGGGGTTGCAAAGAGCGCATCATAGCTTTGTGCAAGCCCATAACCTACGGATGTTAAAAGACTAGCGGTCACGGCAAATACGACGGGTACGTTATCTACTTTGTGATAAGCTTGCGTTGAGATGTCCTCAATCAGCACATTGGTTTTAGGTAACAATAAAAGGTTCGTACACAGCACATAGCCCAGAAACCATTTAGCAAAAACAGTCGGATCGCGAGATTTTAAAAATCCGGCAGACACCATCACAATGCCAATGAGCGCGGTGATTCTTAATAGCCCTAAAAAATCGCGTTGATTCATGAAGGCCGTAATGGCATTCAGAACATCGGTGAATAAATCACCCGCCGCCAAGACATGAATCGTTAAGTATTCTGTTGACATGTGTTTCCCCTTTAATGTGCTGTATTCCCAAGACCACTGGCGAGTTGTTTCTCAATCTCGCTCATGCGCGAAATGAGAGCTATTTTTTCTTGTAATTTTCGAGCGATTTTTGGATCGATGGACGCAACCTCACGGTTGGCCTCTCGTATCCGGGTTTGAATATCTTTGATTAGGTCTTCATTGAGCTCGGAGCCTGCCGTGGCATTCGCCACGTCTTGCAGTAAGCCGCTTAAATAATGCTGCAACAAATCTTCAGCAATAAGTGTTGAGTAACCCTCAATTTCAACGGCCGCATCGTTATAATGCGTACTGTTCAACACCGTTAGAAACTTCATCACAGGAAACATCGTGAGGCTTAAGAAATTTTGTTCCTCAGCGGTAGGGACATCATCATTTTTTAATTTAGTATCAAGACCCTCTATCATATTTCGAACACGTGTAGTCAATGTTTGGCTATCATCGATTTTCATTTCTTTAAGGCTGACGCTCATGCAAGCGGTTCCAGGGGTTTCGTCACTGCATCGCCACATTTGCTCGCTACTTGCTGATTTATTACCTCCAAGTAAGGCTTGAATGAAGTGACTACTTCCCGCTAACGAGGGCACAACTTTCACCTTGCCTTGGCCATCAATAATCAGGGTTCCTGTCAGGCTCATCACCATTTCAGCGAGTTGCACATCACCATTTAAGAACGCGTTGTTTTGCAAAATTGACCAAACAATATTTTTATTTAAAACCACCTGTTTCTTTTGTTCAGGATCTTTTTCAGCTTTTGCCATAATCCCGTCATGTGCGTCGCCCGCGCAATCCATGCGAGCAGATACATAGTCCGATACCACGCCACTTCGACCCATTGCTGCTTGATCTTTACAAATTTTTTGTTGCGAAGCGGCCGTTTTTGGAAATATACCGCCGACAAAGTTTTGCGCCATTTCACATGAGTTCACGCTCATTTGATTGACCTTTTGTTCCAGCGTTTGCAGGTAGTCTCGTACTTGTTTTAATTCTGGAACGGTAGTCGCCAGCATCACATCGACCGCATATGCGCCACTGCTCGTCATCACCTGTTTGCCTAGATCCACGAGCTTTTTATGACTCAAAAAACTCATGCTTCCCGTAAATAAATCAATGCCATTACAGCCTGCGCGATAGCTGGGTAAATCCAGTTCCACAAGCTGATAACGGCTCACGCGATTACGCACAAATAACGAACCTCCACCGTAAAATCCTGCCGCTTGGGATTGAAACGCAGCGGGACGCGTGACATTTGACGCATAGCCAATTCCATTGAAAAAGGTATTCATATCGCCGGCGACATCGGCATGAGCGCAATTCACCGCGGCGATACTGAGTGTCAACGCTTTAATGATTCTTTTCATGCTGTCACCTTGGTGTTTTCATAGGCCATTATTTTTGGAATGAGTGCTTCTATACGGGTTGTAAGCTCTATCTCATTCAGCGACCCAATCGACACCGGATAAAGTGCTTGGGTTTTAGGGTTGGCAATAAATAACGCGGGGTAGTGAATTGACGCGTTTTTAAAGGCAACTGTTGTCCAATCACTGGTGGCAGGTAGCACCTCTTGAAATTCTGGTAGTGGTTGATTATCAAACGATAACGGCAGGACGCGTGCGCCAAGCCGTTTTGATACCTGGCTTAGAACGGGCGAAAACTGATGGCAGTACGGGCATGTGCTTGCAAAGAAGAACACGAAGCCATGTGTTTGAAAAAAATGGTCTCGTGTTGACAGCGTATGGCCGTTTTCAGCAGAAGCGGCGCCTATCCATAAGCCCATGATGGTAATAGTAATAGCAAATAATGTTTTCATATGGCCTCTTCCTTAAAATGATGAATGACACTGACGAGGTTGGCTTCAAGCACGTCTTGCGTTGTGAATCCAAACGCTATAGGCAACGTTTCTTGGTTCTTAGGATTAACAAGCAGAACAGCCGGAAAAAATCGCACGCCTAGTGCCTCTGCCTGCCCCTTATCCAAGCGTGAATCGGGAAGTTCGGGCGATCGTTTTCCATCCACGCTCACTGGAATCAATGGCAATTCAAAGCGCGTGCAAAAGTCTTGCAGGACAGCAATTTGTTTTTGGTCATAAGGGTTTTGGCTGCGGTAGAAAAAGAGCAGCCCATGCGTTTTTGAAAGCGTTTGAATTGCGGTCTTATTATTTTTCTCGCGCTCAGCATCGAGTATTTTCGTGCCAATACTTGAGGTGGGATGCGTGACTGAATAATCATACTCTGGATAATAGAGCATCGTTTTTTGAAAAAGATTTCTAAACCGTGAGGATTCTTGTAGCCAGTAATCTTGCAATGCAAGAAACTCGCGCATGTCCTCCATTGATTTTGTTTGGCGCGCACGATGCATCGCTTCCATGGTGTAGAAGTGAAGCACTTTATCGCGCTGGGTATAGCTCAATTGATTAAAAGGTACGCCTTGTGGTTTTTGTTCTTTTTCAGCCACGGGAATCTTTGGTGTGTTGTACCAAAGAAAGCCAATGGGTGCTTCATCTGAAAATGCCATGGTCGTAGCTAGAATCAACGCTATGCTTGAAAACCATTTAATCATGAGCTCGCCCCTCCTGATGGAGTCGCTCGATGTGAGCCTGATTTAAATTTGAAGCCATGCCTGCATCGGGTACATGCAGGCGGGACATGAGTTCTTGTTCAATCGGCGATAAATTAAGCTTGTCAAAATTTATGTGCCCCAATTCTTGAGGGGTTATCCCGCGACAATCAGGTGATTTTGCCTTGCCAAAGGGAATATGAAGCTGTGCATTACGACCTTCTTTTTGAATAATGGCACTGAGCTTTGAAGGAAAAACGCAATAAACATGGTGATAGTCGAGGTCGAGTTTATGCTTTCTGTATTTTCCAAGAGAAACGACACGATTTTCGTCTTTTGCTTTTTGAAGCACTTGCATGTCGGATGGGCAATGTTTAACCCAATCTCCCCACCCACTATCAGTACAGCAATCACGAAATCCAAGAGGATACGATTTGCAATCTATCACCGATCCCGCAAAAATCTTAGCCATGCCTTCAGCAATTTGGTTGGTAGATACCTCACCTGCCACACCCGCCAATGCACCTAGCCGTGAAACGCCCTCGTTCATATCGTGGCTTTCTTTATTTTTAGTTGTGTCACAGGAGCCGTCGGTGCAGGTACTGTCACTTCCTTCAATCAAATGCTCGGCATATTGCATTTCTGGATTATTGGGATTGGCTATGACCTTTGTTCGTGTTTTGCCTTCTGTGTAAATGAGCTCGGAGGTTTCATTTTTATGAACATTGGCAAGCCCTTGGTTTTTTAGCCCATCGTTATTTTCAGTGGGGTTGAGACTGGCCTCAGGTGGGTTTGAAGTGAACCCGCTTAAAGCCTCACCAGGTTTAAATTGTTCAAGCGCACGTTTAAACGCATCGCCTGTATCCAATGGTGTGGCGGTTTCTGCGCGCACTAATGCGCTGAATATTAGCATTATCACCCCAATCGACTTAGTCACCGATTAATCTCCTAGCGTCACTTGCGGTCATTCCACTGTCACCATGTCCTGCTATTCGCAACAACCCATCACTCAAAGACAAATTGCCATAGAGCACATCAAACGATTTCCCATTATCTACAATTAGCGCCGGAACTTGTTTAATCCCAAATCGCTCAAAAGCGGTTGGATCAATTTGCAGGTTCAGGTTCGGAATTGTTTTTGAAAGCGCTTGAATACGCCGAACGGTTGCAGGCATTGAATTATCAACAAGCCCATTAAGAAACGCAGGAATATTTAGACGTGCGCTTTCGCTCAATGTCTGCTGTAGTAAACGTTCAGGCATTGAAAAGCTCACAAATACTTGTGCTGTCGGCGCACTCATCGCCTGAAATACCACAAAACTCATGATTAAACCCATCAATAACTTCCGCACGATAACAACCTCCTTTCTTATTACAAAAATGTGCAGTTTCTTTTTCGCCACACCAAAAACCCATATTGATCTGGTGTATGCGGTTTAATCTTTCCAGCTTCCCATGTAAGCGTTGATGCACCGGTTGGATAACAATGCCCACCATCGGCGACTTGATTGACCATCTCGTAGCGATAGCGTGACTTTGGAATCGTTGGGTAGTGGTGCTCGGTGCAAATGGCGCCTTTATCAGGACTGGAATCAGGAATAAGATATTCTCGATGCAGTTTGTAATTCAGGCGCTCCGTTAAGAGAAGGGCTGTTTGAACCGGTGATACGGGTGCATTAACGTGTCCTGTTAATGGGTAGTGGCTACCTTGCGCACCCGCACACCAAAAAAGACTATCTAATGGAAGGGACTGGAGTGTTGAGGAAATACTGTCCGCAGCACAGGAGGTTTGTGCAATGGGATTACCGAATAAAGTAGCCTCTGGGTTCAACACAAAACTCATTTCTGAATCTGACCATAAGGGATCAAGCTCGGTTAAATAGGCGATATCAAAGTCGCCAGTCTGTAAACAACCAATGCTCGTGATGATATTAAGCCAATTAAGCAACGGGTATTTGTACCAATGTACGTGATAAAATGCACCGACCTCGCCTTGCCCTACATGATGTTGACCACCACGGGATTGCTTCGCCCCAAGCTTGACCTGATGTCCGCCCAAATTCACCAAGCAGTATGGCGTATCGGTTACATCCACAAGAGCCTGTGGTTCCCAAAAGCCAATATTAAGACCTACTCGCCATCCGATAGACGATGGACAAGTACCGATTGGCGAGGATGCATTGCGCGTGTCAGGCAGATGACTCCCCACGATTTTCGAGCCACCGATTGACAGTGGGAATAGACATCGCCAACAAACATCTTTAATCGGATTCACAAAGTGCCCCGTGCAATGAGACGCATTCGCCGCACCGGTTAATGTGAGGAGGACACTTAAAACAATTCCTTTAAATTTCATCGCCGCTCTCCTTAATCACGATTTCTGAAACTTGTAAGCGGTTCTCTTCTCGTGTGACGGTTGCAGGAACAGCACCTAATTGAAAACGTGCGGACAAGCGTCCGCCTTGGTCGAAGTAAATTGCGCCTTCCAATGCCTGTTCTGCATCGCGCACTGCACCGCCAGTTAAAATCAGTTTGGGATTTTGGCATTGGTGCAATTTCTTCTGCGCCCAAAATAATTGCGCTTTGTCATCGGCATTAAAGAAGATCCAACAAGGGGCATAATTAGGGCGTTGCTCCAGTCCATTGACGCGTGTACCCGCTGGATAAATCACTACACCATGCTCATCTAAAATAGGATTGGTCAAAATCACGGTTGGGTCGTAGTGATAACTGCGTTTAAGAATCGCACGAGGTAATCCAACTGGGTTCGGACGATTAGCCGTTCGCTCTGCACGTGCCTGCCATTCTGACTCCATCGCGTGCAGCTCGCCACTTGCCGTCAGTTTTTGTAATCTGAGATCAATGAAATCTAAAAAGCTCATTTCCCCCACGGGAAAGGTCTCACCCACAACGCCAAAAGATTTTGAAAAACTTAACGTTCCCATAGAAGCCAACATCAACAAAAAAAGTACGCGCTTCATGACGCACCTCTCATGGCTGCGGCAAGTAAAGGAACAATGGATTCTGTTATATCCCTGCCACTGGAAAGGACATGAACGCTATCAAGAATAATGACGTGATGATTTTTGGCATAAACATCAAGCACACCTTTGAGCTTACGATTAAAAGTCTCGCTTGATTTTTTCACGCTTTCATTCGACGCATGATGAAGAGCCAATTGATGAATAAATTGACCTTTGATGTGATTTAGATCAATGGTTACAACGTTTGATGAAGGTTTCAGCCACATCAGCGCCAGTCCCATCAACGCAATAGCACCTATAATTACAGGCAATTTCTTCATGATGTTGCCTGTTGAAGATTAGCGACTCGTCGAACCGCGTCACTCATTGAAACGCCTTCTGCAACTAATGCTTCAATCGTTCCAAATACATCACCGCTGGTTGAGAACAATGCTGTTGAAAACGGATCGGCAAAGTAACGATGGAAGGTATGACACGTTCCAAACTGCATCATCAAGCTTGAAAAACCCTGACCATGCGCCACCCCAAAAGACTCAATCATTTTGACTTGGCTTGGGGTAAATGCCTTGGGATGGTCATCCATATATCCTTTAAATCCACCTTGGCGCATGATAATTTTGGTATCACTACTGGCCGCAATCGCTTGACCTTGAATGGATGCGCTCGTGTCTTCTAAATACTGCGTGATGACAGAGAAGCCACCGTTATGCTTACGCGCGGTACGAAATCCTTGCGCAATGAAATTGGCCGCCACGGGGTTCGAACCTAATAAAAATCGCCAGGCCTCATCAATGAAGCACTGTTTTCTAATCCGTCGGTCGGTTTGGTAGAATTGCCCTTGAATGATGACAATCATTACAAACATCACAATGGTTAAAAGTTCAGGATTGTTTTCAAGGGCGCCCATCTCAAGTACAACGAAATTTGATTTATTTAAAAGCGGCGTTGGGCTATTAAACATCGCTCCATAAATGCCATCACGACCATATTGATTGAGAAGGACTATCAAATCTTTTAAACGCCGATCGTTATCTGATTCAGGCATTAAAAGCATCTCGCGCAGGCACTCAATGACATCATCAATACAGGCATCCCTGCCATTCTTTTTCCATACTGCAAGTGTTGCTTGCAAAAGCCAGGCGTTTTGTACCGCATCCAATTCAGCCCGAGGGCTTGCCATAAGGCCTAACAAATCTCGAATTTGAACGTAATCGTTAACCTGCTCCCCTTCAATTTCTGTCACGCCATCAAAATCAAACAGCGTAAAAGGATTGAGAGAGAGCGTTGATGCATCGATATAAGTACCGCCCACCATTTCACATAAATGCTTATACGAGCCACCTAAATCAATGACAAACGTCAGATGATCACGTGATTGCGCTTCTTGAAGGAGCGCCAATTGAAAAAAGGATTTACCAGAACCACTTGATGCAACGGTTAGTCGGTTGTAATTGGTAATGGGCAAATTTTTATCATCAAACGGATCGTAAAAAAATAATTGATGGCGATAGGTTGGTAAAACCAAGCCTGAACGTGAGCCTTTAAATTCAGCAACGATAGGTAGCAAATTGGCGACATTGTAATGACTTAAGGGTTTAGTCATCCCCAAGAGCTCGAAACTTCCAAACAAGCCTTCGCTTAATAAAAAAGGGAGACACCCAAGATATCGCAGCCATTGTTTGCAAGGGGCGGGGGTTAAAGTAAATTCACATTGTCGGAAGGCACTAATGGCCTTGGCTGTGTGTTCACGTGCTTTTGCCTCCGTTGTCAAAAGCATCACATTATAAAACGTTGGAAAAATCTCTAAATTTCCTTTGCTTCCCTCGTCATGCACAATAGACCACTCTTCAAGCTCATCGCGTAGGCCGGGATTAATAAACAGTTGCACGGCATTGAGGCTATCCGAAAGCGATTTTGCACGACGCTTGGCCGTTGCACGCAGACGCTCTTGATTCGCGCCTCGAATCGTAAAGCTGATGACAAACGGGCATTGAATGCCGTGTTCTGGGTGCATAAGATTGGCGAACAAATCAGGTGTTTGCCATAGCGCCCAAGGTGTATGCTTCTTAGGATATCCTGACAGCTCGCATTGAACTGCACGAACTTTTTGCACATCGCCCATGATGTCCGTCGTTGAAAAGTCCATTCCTCGGTCAAAAACCTCAACGATTGTTGATGGATCAACAATTGAATCTCGAATCAGTGCGCCATGTTCATTGATCTCTGGCCACTCGATGTCATTAAGATTAGGCGATGTGAGTGTTCTCAAAAGACGTTGAAAATCAAATTTACCAACACGCTCAAAAGCCAAGCCGGCCACTTTCAATTCAGACGCCCAATCATCGCGAAGAAGATCCAACCGTGTTTGAAAATCGCTTGTCTTTTTCATAGAAAGGAAAAAATAGCAGCGATAATCGGCCAATTGCGCCGGTACGTTACGCCCATTGGGATAACCGTTTTTTACCGCCTTTAAATGAAACTCAATACTCTGGCGGGCAAGCTCTGCATATATTCCACCTTTTTTTAAAATAGGTTCAAAGTTGCGTGCCAATTCGCCACCAATATAATGGTGCTTATACAACATTACGGTGCAATCAACGCCAATAGGTAATTTCGTTTTAAAGAGCTCGGCCATGGATTTCATCAGCGACTCATCGGCGCCAGAGGCCGGCAATACATGAAGGCCAAAACCCGCTGTTGTACGATTGATAAAGATGTCTTCTGTATCAATAGATTCATAAGGCAGAACACTTTTAAATGAAGGCAAATCGACTTCAACCAGCTTTTGAGCTCGGTGTTGGTCATTTATTGAAACTGGCGCCATGCCATCGGTTTCACCTAAGATCTGCGAAAACCGATGAAGTCCTGCGCGAGCTTTATCTCGTAATTCGCTAATCCATGAATCGTGCATGTTTTCTCCCTAGCCGTGTGCGTTCAAAGTGGGGTTTTGTGCTGCACCCAATTCATTTAGGCGCCCATCATTTTGAGGCGTCACCCACACATAAGGATGCGCGGGATTACCTCGTTTTTGTTGATACGCAGAATGCGCATTTTGAGCCCGAGCACCATCGGCATAACGCGTCATTGCATCAACCTGCTCGATGGTCATACAACTATCACCCGCCGTTGCGTTACAACTAAATTCTGAATTGATCGGTGAGCAGGCACTTATTAAAAGTCCGGCTGCACTGGCTGTGACAAGTGAAAACACGCGAAAGCTCATGGTTGAACTCCAGTTGATGCAAAGGATTGATTAGAGGTATTGTCAATTTGCCCCAAGACTTCTGGCGGGACATTGAAGTTGGGCGAATCATCTTGATTCAAAGAATTAGCGGCGTTATTCATTGTGCCTCGCAGGGGTCTCAGGAGACGCGTGCTTTGTAGACTATCTTGATTCGATGCATCCTCCGTCGGCTCTAAATAAAAGCCATCTTTAAACACAATCGTCACCACATTGCCTGAGCCCACTTGAATAACGGGGTGGTATTGCTCTGCACGTTTCACGTAATATTGCGACAACACATCAGCCGCCTTTGATGCGCCACCATAGGCTGCATAAGGCCCAATATTCGATTGAGGCACAACGGATGCAGCTCCAAACGAGCTGATACTCTGCACTGATTGCGCATATTGTGCGGCAGAAGCAATCCCGGATAAGGCGCCACTAATACCCGCCCATTGCATGATTTTGTTATCACGCATTAACGGCACACCTTTCACGCCGACCTTACCGTTAAAGAACACCCAACCGGTGACTTCTTTATCAATAATAGGTTCGCCCGGATGTGCGCACGAAATCTTATAAAGTGTTGCGAATGCACGCTCACTTGAAATATCGCCGTAAGCATTCCCACTGACGCGACAACCCCGAAGGCGCGAATGCTGGCCATTGGGGAGTGTGCCATCTTCCAAAAATTTAAAGAGCATCACGCCATTGTTTTTGCTCTGTCCATTGACCGATGCATCGGCGTCAGCACCGCCTAAAATCACGGCGCGTACCGACGTATTGGAGGGCACATAGCGATTGGGGTTTAAACGGTTTTGACTCTTCGCGTAATGTTTTCTGCGAAAAGAAACCGTGTGAATGCGCGCAGGTCGTGACACCATTTGGGTAAGATTATTCGCGATTTGATTCGCCCCACCGTTATGCCAAAGGCCGGATTGATTACCAGAGTTCGATGCAGTCGATGCGTTGATGAACTGTTGCTGTGCTGGACTTAACGGCGTTTCTTCTCTTTTTAATTGAGCGGTCTCTTGTAATCTTTGAGAAAGATCAAGTGCTTCCTTATCATGTGCCTCACGCATATCTTTCATCGATTGAGTGAGCTGACTCAGTTGCGTTTTGAGCGATTCCAGTTCGCCCTGTTGAGCGGTCATGGCACTATCGGCATTGGCTTCGGTAAACGATTCATCAATGATGCCCGTTAAATCGTTAGCTTGATTCAGAGCCGCATGCTTTTTGGGCTTGGCGTCAGCTAACAATCCCACTACGATCATGGACAATATGAGAAGACCACCTCCAATTAAACTCATCATTCGCATTTGGCGTGATTTAATCAGGCGATTGAGTTGAATATTAGCCATGAGCGACCTCACGTACCCGATATAGGATGGCGGTTTCGTGGGATTTCAAAATGGGCTGGGACAACTTCATGGCTGTGACGTTGTCGCCTTCGAACCATTCAGGCAATAGGTTAAGTGGTTTGGAGCTGCTGTTGTAGACTTCAAGCCGCTCGGCCTTAACGCCAACGCCCGCCCAAATTTCTTTGGGAACTAAAGAAAGCCCCGCACCCATCCGCTCTGCACGTCCAAAAGGGTGGCTGATCGTCATGCCTGGCATAGGCTCGTGGCGTTCCATGTGATTGATAATTTCGAGCATTGCGTTTTGATGCGGGTCTTGCATTATTTTTGGACTCGCATCAATAGATGTCTTTGTGGTGTTGGAAGCCACAGCTATTTTCGGTGCCAGAAGCTCAACTGTCTTGCCTAACCCTTCCTCACCCGTAACAGTCACTGAAAAATGACGCCCAGATTCGGTAGTCAAAAATAACGTAAATGGACTTGATTGGGCTGTTAACATCACATAAACGCTACCATCTTGTTCATCGCGTTTAATGCCCATAGCGGTTTCAGGAAATATAGCCTCAACGATTTTGTCGTTTTTAACGACCAGTCGGTTGTAGTTGGATTGGCTTAAATTGAGCGCTACGTCACTATTATCATGAACGGCAATAGAGGTTTGGCTCATCGCACTTGTTGCCAACAATGCCAATACACTGCCCATAATGATTTTACGCATGTTCCCACTCCTTCACTTTTACGAAACTTAAAATTGATAAACGCCCGAATCGATAGCGATACGTCAGTTCATAGCTGATCCGTGCGGACTTCAGATCCCGGCTCCCAACAAAGCGATTGAGTACGCCCGTGACAGTAGCTTTCAGTGCACGCGGATCTAATTGCATGTCGGTGATAATAAAATCACTGGATATTTTGTTTTTTTGAACAACTGCCGCCTCATGCGCAAGGATTGATTGCATCGCTCCATAACGACTGCCATCAACAAACATCAGTAAGCGTTTGTGAGTTGATGCCACTGTTTCTGGCGTGACATTCAGACGTGAATAAATAAAATTCTCGCTCATCATGCTCAAGTATTTTGGTGAAACAGCTGAATCTGAATTTGCAAAGCCAGTACCACCTTCAAAAGGTGTTACAAGCGTGCGTTGATGCAAGCTTGTGTACCAAACCAATGCCACCAACAAAAGGTTTGCAGCTAGTAAGCCAAACACCAGTGCCACCATCAGGTTAAATCGTGCGGACAACTGGCTTAATCGATTTTGATAAACACTAAAGTCCATAAATACACCTCTATGCGACCCACACCCGGAGGTGTGAAGCGGGTAATTTAGGTAAGAAAAACGTTGTGACGGCATTCGGCAAATGCCAATAAGCCAACACCAAAAGGACACGAGGGCTACCACCCTTTTTTAATTGACGCAGTGCCGCGACTAAGCCAAGCCCAAGAACGGCGACCATCATTTTCTGGTTACAAAGTGCCAACAATCCAAAGCATGTGATTGCCACCACCAACTCATCCAAGGTCAAACTTAAATAGCGCTTGGGCTTATCCAGATCGGTTAGAAACCGATACAACACTGCGTCATTCATAAGTACCTCCTTTGTTTAAAATACAAACGTTTTAAGCAGAAACGCTGGAATAAACGCCACACCAGCCACGCCTAAAAAGACCATCGGATTTTTGCTTTTCACGGCCATTGCCGTGGCCAACATAATGTCCACCAAGATAAAAACCTTCCAAAATTTCGAGCTGCTTCCCAATGAATCAGCGATGTCTCCTTCTAAAGCGCGACCTAATAAATCGGTCGCAAAGGCTGATTTTGTTATCAATACCAAGGGTAAAACTGTCGCGCCGTACTTTACGGCTCCCGCACATTTTTTAATCATTTTCATCGCTTTTCTCCGCTTTTAGGTAAAAAAATCTCCTGAGCTTGTGATTTGGCTCATTTTCAATCAATTCTATGTTGCTAACATTTCCTTGCATTTTTTCAAATAGAAAGCCGCCGCTTCTCGAGCCACCGGCGCAGGCTCACTTTGCTTTATATAAAAGGTGAGCTGCTTTTTAATTTGCCTACAGCAAAGAATCATTTGCGGCAAAGTTGGCGGCAACTCATAAAACCCCCGGCAATTGAGGATGGCTTTAGTCAAAATGGCATCGGTAAATTCAGTCAGCGCCTCTCTCCATTCTTTTTTAGCAAATATCAAAAATCCCTCATCTTTAAATTGACTCCTCCATATATGCCCATAAAAAGCTGCAAATTTTGAAAACAATAAATCAATACGTTTTATTTCGTTGTTGATATGGTTGGAGTTGGACGACATTGTTTCTGGCGCATTCGTCAGCTTGTTCATTGGTTGCATCGATTGGAGGGCAGAACATATCTCTTGAGGGTTCATGTCTAGTAGTTGTTTTACGTTCTGCACGGTTGGTCTCCTGCGTAATGTCGATGGTTATTTCATCCTGCCAGCATTGTTGCGCCAGCCAATTCACTGGATATTTCCAAGGCGGCACCCAAATGCCATTGAGTTGCCTTGTTTCGCGGTTGTTGATTTGCATTTCCAATGCGTTAAGAATTGTGCTGAATAGCGCTGGATCAGGGTTCAGTCGTTGAAAAGCCTGCCAAGCATTTGTTCTGGATTTTTTCTCAGGGTACATCGACCAAAATTTTTCGAATTGCGATAATAAATATATATAAATATCTTCTTTTAGAGGTGTGTCGGCTTTTGCGGTTTTACCTATGTCGGCTTTCAGTGTCTCACTAGATAAACTTTCATGTATTTCAGTAAGTTGCGAAAGTGGTTCCATGACGGGTTGGTGTGACGGCTTTGTGACGGCTTTATTTTGGACGGAATAAGGCGTTGAGGCTAAATTGCATTTCAAAATAAGTTTCATTTCCTGGGATTGCAGCTGAATTAATCCTGCTCTCTCCAAGCCAGATAAGGCTCGACGCACTTGTGCACGTGAATAGCTCTCGTTTTTAATCCCCTGATGAGGCTCTATGTAAAGCTGCTCAGCAATTGATTGATAGCTGATCCCGCGTTTAATACCAACCAACCTTGTTTGCACGTCCATGTAAGGTCGTACTCCTCTT
The DNA here is from genome assembly GCA_044233795.1 of Legionella sp. Taxonomy (GTDB): domain Bacteria; phylum Pseudomonadota; class Gammaproteobacteria; order Legionellales; family Legionellaceae; genus JBIIJL01. The sequence goes on from JBIIJL010000015.1 coordinate 25,868, forward strand.
AAGTAGGCGAGTTGCTGCATATGTGGTAATCCACATAAGGCATTAAGTTCATCATCATTGATTAAAAATTCCATTGTTTACTCGTCATTGATCTCTGTTCGTGCTATATTTTTGTAGATACACCACTATTAAGCACTTTTTGTGATGTTTTGATTATGCTATAGCACTTAATGTGCTACAATCAAGTCTTATTTAGAAATATTTTTTATTGGGGTGATCTTTATCGTGATAAACATCAAAGAAGAAATTGGTCGACGAATTTTAGTGACGCGCAAAGCCAAGGGCTTAACTCAAAAAGCATTGGGTGAATTAACCGATGATTTAAAACAGTCGCGAATCAATAACTGGGAGCATGGTATAAGGACGCCGGGACCAGAAGAAATCAAACAATTAGCGAAAGCACTAGATGTGTCACCGGCATATTTAATGTGCTTGACGGATCAACCTAAAGAAGTCTCAATTGAAAATTTTTTTATTCCTTTACTGAACCACGTACAAGCCAGCGATCCCAACATACATATTCAAGCGATAAAACATCAAGAATACTCGGGCGAAGTAACCTTTATTCCAGTTAGTACAGAGCTTGCCGGACGTTTAGGGGAATGTGCATTTGCTTTAAAAATGATAGATGACAGCATGATCCCTGAAATGCGAATCAATGACATACAAATTATTGATCCGTCAGCATCGTTCAATCCCAGCGATTATGTTGCTGTTAAAATAAGCGGTAAGCCTGAAGTCATCATTTGCCAATACAAAAAATTATCCTATACCTCATCAGAATTTGAACTTATGACGTTAAATGATAACTGGCCGAATATTACAGTTAATGAAAACGTGCAAGTCGAGATTGTTGGAAAGGTTGTTCAAAATACTAGGTGTTATTTTTAAGCAGCCGCCGATTTATTGTGTATAATGTACTCAAAATAAGCACGGGTTAGGGTAAGGGTTTAATATGTTAGAAAATGAAGCAGCGCTTAAAATACAAGGTTTTTTTACAGCTCATCGTTTAAAAAAGCAAGCTGCATTGCACGAAGTCATAGCCCATAGCCCTAATTCACAATTATTACAGGCGATACATTTACGATTTCAATGTATGAGAGCCGTGGCGGCAGCAAAGTTTCCTTTAAGTAAACCGCTGGAAGATAAAGAGCAAATAGTGCGCGTAATTAGCGGGGTAACAAAGCTCGCAAAAGAAACAGGAATCACCAATTTAGATGCCGTTGCGCAAGTTTTTCAACACAACATTATGTTGTCTACAATGGTTCAACTTCCTTATTATGATCTTATTTGGAGAAAATCCCACCATGGTACGCGTGATATTCAGAAGTTAATCAATCATGCGTATACTCAACTTCAACACTTAGTCCTTTCGCATAGTTTACCTATTGACAGTCTTCCTGAAAAATTATGCTACTCCCCAGAAGAAGTGCTTGCTTTAGCTCGTGATATTATCCAATACGCCAGTAAAACAATAATTGAGATATTGGCGAACCCAACGCGTCAAGAATTACATGTGATTTCACAAGCCGAGTTTGCTGCGGTTATCGAAGAAATGTTGGCGAACTATATGACCCCAACCATATTAGCTCGTAGCAAAGAAGCCATACACCTATTAGCGCAGAAGATGACGGAGTGCCCACCAATGCCTGTGAGCAGTCCTGAAGCTAAATTGTAGCTTTAGCCCCTATTACGGTCGCAGCCTAACAAGAGCACGAGAGACTTTTTGTTCCTTCCGTAGCTAGAACTTGTCGTATTTTTGCTTGCAAAAATGTCGTATTTTTGCTATATATAAAGTATGCATCTTAACTTACATATAAAATATGAGTACCCCAACACTCAAGACTAAAATCAATATAAAAATCGATCGGTCTACTAGACAGGTTTTCCTGCGCTCTGATTTTGCAAAGCAAGGTGGGTATGATCAAATTGGCAGGGCGCTTCGTGATCTTGCTGGCGAGGGTAAATTAATAAAAGTTGGTTATGGACTTTATGCAAAAGCTCGTCCTAATCGACTAACAGGCAAACCCATGCTGGCTGCTGAAGGAGGATTTGTTGCGGTTGCGAAAGAGGCACTAAAACGTCTGGGTGTGAGATGGACTGATACTAATTTTGATGCTTATCAAAAGGGTGCAACACAAATCCCTGCGAATGCACAGGTTGTTGTGTTCGGCAGATTTAATCGTAAAATAGGTACTGATAAATTTAAATTGCAGATCGCACAAACCTCATGATAACTATCGATCCCATGTTGTTTACGGATGTTGCCGATGTATTAAGTATCAGCAACCCCGTGATTGTTGAAAAAGACTACTATGCTGTCCTGTTACTGAAAGAGTTAAGTTCGCTGCACTGCGATGATTATCAGTTGGTTTTTGCTGGCGGGACGTGTTTGACCAAGATACATCAAAATACATATCGGATGTCGGAAGACATTGATATCAAACTGGTGGCATCAAACGAAGCGCTTGGTAAATCACATAGTCTGCAACGCCAGAATAGAAAAATTATTCATCAAAGCATTGTTTCCATGCTGGAGTCCTCCCCTTTATTTCAACTGGTGGAAACAAAAAAACGTAATGAGGGCAAATTTCAACAATTTTTAATTCAATACCCCCGCCATCATGATTTGGTTGACGCTTTACGCCCACATATACAATTGGAGATTACGGAATCCGCTCTACTTGAACCTTCAATTGAAAAATCCATTCGTTCATTATATGCTGAGACTAATAAATCAGAGCCTGAAGTTGCGTTATTCCCATGTGTTACCATGGAAACTACAGCAAGTGAAAAATTTGTGTCTTTGCTTCGTAGAACTGCCGCATGTAATAGAGATGCTACCCAAGCCGATGATGAAACCTTAATCAGGCATGTTTATGATCTTCATCTAATAGGCTTGGCTCTCACCAGTTTTAATCCCATCAAGACGCTGGTGGATCAAGTAATTCAGATTGATGTTGAACAGTTTGGGAATCGACATGAAGAATTTCGAGCAAATCCCAGTCAAGAGCTGAAATATGGGTTACATTTATTAATTACGAAACCGATTTATAGAGAACGGTATAAAAAATTCATTGGCCCGCTTGTGTATCATCCTTCGCCAGCAACGTGGGATCAAGCCATTCAGACTGTTGTACATATGGGTAACGAATGGCTTTGATCTGGAATTAGTGAGACGAATACTAAAGGGTTTATTGCGGGTTTATTCACTGACAATTGAGGACGATCAAAGACAACAAGGCAGTCATTCCAATACCCTTATCGAGCCTTGATTTTATATAGGGTTTCATGGTCTTTCATTGTTTTTCATGATCAACCGAAAAACCATGGGCGCGGGTTCGATTCCCGCCGCCTCCACCAATATTTAAGACCACAAAAGACTATCAAAGGCTACCAAAAATCATCGATAGTCATTAAGTTACAATCCATGAGAGGTTGTTTTTGATGGCCTTTCATTGTCCCTAGAATGCCCCAAAAAATCCCCGGAATTTTAAAATAATGCCCCAGTGGCGCCCCAAATTAACGATCTAAATTTATACGCAATGTACTTGATTTTCTATTTATTTGCTAATCTGGATTGGATGTTTTGTGTGCTATTCAATAAAATAGCGGAACTTTTTTAAAATCGTTATATTGTGAAAATTAAAAAATAAGGATTAAATCAAATGCATCCCAATCCTAACGAGTTGCACCCTATTCCTGCGTCTTCGCGAACGGCATTTTTGAAAAACATCATCAAAAATCCTAACATCATTGTGGGAGATTACACCTACTATGATGATCCAATTGATGTTCACAATTTTGAAAAAAATGTTCTTTATCATTTCGATTTTATTGGCGACCAACTGATTATTGGCAAATTCTGTCAAATCGCCACCAATGTTAAATTTATAATGAATGGTGGCAGTCACCATTTGGGAGGATTCTCCTCATTTCCCTTCATTATTTTTCAATCTTATTGGCCTGAAGTGCCATTTATTCCTAATCGCAAAAAAGATACCGTGATTGGCAATGATGTGTGGATAGGCTATGACGCAACCATTATGCCAGGTGTAACCATTGGTGATGGTGCGATTATTGGCACACGTGCGGTGGTCACTAAAGATGTAGCCCCTTATGAGATTGTTGGTGGAAATCCGGCGCAGTTGATTCGCAAGCGGTTTGATAACGAAACAATAGATTTTTTGCTTCAATTGCAATGGTGGGATTGGCCTATTCAAAAAATCAGAGAAAATGTTTTAGCTATTATGAATGGTGATAAGGCCGCGTTGGAGGGCTTGCTATGATTGCCACTCATTTAGTGCTTAATGATGAAACAAAAAATCAGATAAATCAGTGCCTCAATTTAGTAAAAGAAATTTTTGGACAGGACTTACTTGGGGTGTATCTGTATGGATCATCAATAGTAGGTGGATTACAAAAATATAGTGATATTGATTTACTGGATCAATTTAATTGAGGTTGAGCGATGGGTGGAAAACGGCAACAAGGCAACGAATATCCGGTTGCGCGTGGGATAAGTGAAATGACCCCTGCGGTCTAGACCACGATCCTAAAAAAATTTAGGAGACTTTAGCCGTTTTAAAAAGAATAAAAAACCTCTTGCTGAGCCTGTGGGTATGTGGGCGCTGGCTGGTCCGAAGGACGCGTCCATATATCCACAGGCTTCTCGTTCCTTGGCGAAATATACCTCCGCCGGAGTTTTATAATCAAGTGATTGGTGCCACCGTTGTTGATTATAAAATTCCACATACTCACCAATAGCCTTTTTCAGCTCCTTGATACTATTGTATTCATTTAAATAAAACTGTTCACCTTTGAAGCTGCGCCAAAATCTTTCTATATAAACGTTATCAGTACATCGTCCTTTGCCCGTCATGCTGATTTTCATATCCCAATCAGCTAAAAAATCTACCCAATCGCTACTAGTAAACTGGCACCCCTGATCGCTATTGATAATTTCGGGACATGCAACCATAAGCGCATTTCTTAACGCCTCAATACAAAAGCCAGTCTCAAATGTGTTCGATAGTGACCAACCAACAATATACCGACTGTACACATCTATCAATGCAACCAAATACACAAACCCACCCTTCAAGCGGAGATAGTTAATATCAATCATCCAAGCCTGATTGGGTCGCACAAATTTCATATCTCGCAGCAAATAGGGATGTACTGCATGTAATCGATTGCGTCGGCTCGTGTTGGGGCCTGGATAAATCGCATATATGCCGCCTATCTGCATCAAACGCTGCACACGCTTGCGGTTGATTCGATGACCTTTCGAACGTAACTCCAGGGTTATTCTGCGATACCCATAAAACGGATATCGCGCCCATATTTCTCGAATTTCATTTAAAAGGTCGATTCCATCAAGATCTATTTGACTGCCGTTATAATATATCGTGCTGCGGTTAATCTGCAATAACTCACATTGGCGCCGCAAACTCAGCTTGCTATGACACCTGTCTATGAATTGCTGTCGTCGCTCTCGCGGAGTTTGCTCCAGCACTTTTTTAAGAAATCTCGCTCAATCGTTAGTTGACCGACCTTCTCATATAAAACTCGTTTAGTTGCCTCGTGTTCAGCAATCACCTCGGCCGTTTTGTCCTTTTTATTAAAAAGGTCAGCTCCTTGGTCAAGTAATTGCCTCTTCCAAGAGTGCACCTGACTTGGTGCAACACCATATTTTTTGTATATCTCGTTTAGCGTCGTTTCATTTTTAATTGCTAGCAACGCAATTTCAAATTTCGCTGATGATGATCACTTTTTGTTCTTTGACATAAAAACCTCCGTTAGAGGCTATTATCTCCTAAATTTTTAAATTTTTGTGGTCTAAATTTCGGGGGTCATTATAGTTAGGAACATGAGTAAGAAAATTACAGAATACAAGCGAGCATTAAGCCAAGTTATTGACAAAAATGACAATCGTCGCTATTGTGTACTTATGTGTACACAATATTAAAGGTTGCCATTATGAGTACGAATGTTTTAAAAGTCGGCATGCGAGAGTTTCGCGCACACTTGCCTCAATACTTATTAACCGCCGTGCCTGTTGCCATTACTCGCCATGGTGAAACCGTCGGTTATTATATTCCGACACGTCATCACGTAGAACAAGCTGAGCTAGATGCTTTAAAACAGGCAGCTATGGCGCTTGAAAAACTACTCGTTTCCCATGGCGTAACAGAGGATGAATTATTTCAAGAGTTCCGCGCACTGAGAGAAGGGAAAGAATAATGTCGTCCAGTATGCTGGTTTTGGATGCGAATATACTCATTCGCGCTGTACTTGGTAATCGAGTAAGAACATTGCTTATAACGTACGCTGGCGTTGTCGATTTTTTTACGCCAGATGTTTGTATGGCAGATGCTCAAAAATATTTACCCCTGCTTTTTGAAAAACGTTCACTTCCAGCAGGACCAGCATTAACGCTAAACTGTCCGATCTGGACAGAAGATCAGGATTTTTTTGCACAGGGATCCCAACATGGACAACAGATAGAATTCACATTTATTTTGAAACGGCTGCGGTGAGATAAAACGCATGAAAATGACAATCGAACCAGTGGCACATAACAGCAATCCAAATAATGAAACTATCCAATGGGCTTGCAGTTAGCTTATATCTCACGGGTATGAATTAAAAACTAAGTTGCCTGAAATTGTACAAGACACACCTTGGTCTTACGTAATTCGTTTTGCAACATCAGACGGCTTCATTTATTTAAAACAAACACCACAGCAGTTGGCATTGGAGGCAAACATTATCCAAGCATTGAGTGATCAATTTCGCGCGCCTGTGCCAACCGTTATTGCACACAATACCGAATTAAATTGTTTTTTAATGAAAGATTTAGGCAAATCGTTAAGAAGTATTTTAAAGCAAAACTTCGATGAAGCATTGCTTTGCAAGGCGATTGGTCCTTGAGTATTTCAGCTTTCAAACGCTCTGTTAATCATCACGCTAAAGGGACCTTTACGTCATCACTCTAATGGGACCACCTTGTCATCACTTTAATGGGACCGGGTTGTCATCACCATAATGCACCCACCTTGTCATCACCTTAAAGGGACCAC
>JBIIJL010000074.1:0-9406 GCA_044233795.1 Legionella sp.
TCATTTGGGTTTGCATCGGTATACTCCTCGCGCTTTATTTTCTCAGGAGTATCTAGTGTTTTAATGGCTATTTGTAGGTGGGGTTAATTCACCGCTTACAAACAATCGCAACTTGCTTTGTCCACTAATAAGACAAATCAACCAGAACAAAGTGTTTCTCTATTAGATTGGACTGTATTTCAAGAGCGAGGATTAGAAAAAATTAAGAATGGAGATTTAGAAGGGGCAGTTGTTGATTTCACCCAAGCCATTAAAAATGGCCCTAAAAACAATGCACTATATTATATGAGAGGCACCACCTTAGCCAAGCTTAAAAAATATCGATTGGCCATTAGGGATCTTAAAAGTATTCTTAAGGATGAGCCTAATAATGAGATGGTAAAATTCGTTTTAAAACAATGTCAGGCCAGCCTTCCTGCCAAAGACTCTAGGCACACGTAAAGCAGAAAACAAGCGGCTAATACAGGACGCCATTTCAACAGTGAAGTGCGACTAGGATCTAGTCAGGCAAAGAAGACCTCAGCGGATATTTTGTATTGTAGCATTTTTCCAGGGTCGTTGTTCAAGCGTGGTGAATAGTGACCTTATTTGAATGAAGTGGTTTGTGATTGAGCGAAATTTTCCAGTTCAAAGTTGAGATCAGAGTATATATGTAAATGCTCATCAACAATATCAATAATATTATATACATTCTCAGCAAATCTCCTTCCATTAGCGGCCATTGTCTGCCTAAGGGGATGATTGATTAATAGGGAGTGAATTGCATTTGCAAGCGAGGCGGGGTCTCTCGCTTTTACCAACAAGCCCGTCTTTCCAGGTATTATGGCCTCGCGACAGCCAGGCACGTCCGTGGTTACAATTGCCCGGCCACATGCAGCGGCTTCTGCTAAAACTCGTGGTAATCCCTCTCGGTAAGAGGGTAGGACCACCAAATGGGCCTGGGAAAAAAGGGAAGGTATGTTGTCGCAATAACCGAGGTATTCAATGGTTTTATTTTTTGTCCAAAATTCTAATTGCTCCTCATCGATTGATGATGGATTTCCAGGGTCGGGACGACCCGCAAGCCAGATACGTACATTGATGTCTTGGGTGCGCAGAATAGTTGCTGCCTCAATAAACTCCATAACCCCTTTGTCTCGTAGAAGCCTTGCGGCCATTACCACCACGAGTGGGGGCGCAGGAGGTTCGGCAGTATAATGATAGTGTTTAAGATCAACGCCTGAACCACGTATCAGAATTGATTGTTCTTTTTTAAGTGCACCCATGTTAAGCAAGGTGTTTTCATCATCTGTATTTTGGAAAATTACTTTTAGATTGGGGTGTTGAAAGGCCACCCGATATAAACGGCTGATAATGTTTCGTAAAATTCTAGCTTCTAGATGTTGATCTATAAATGCATAACCTAACCCTGAAATTGCTGCTACAACGGCCGGTACGCGCGCAAAACGCGCGGCGATTGCTCCGTAAATCACAGGTTTTATGGTAACGAGATGAACAATGTCGGGCCGTATTTTTTTCATCAAACGATATATCGCAAAAAGACTGAGCAGCTCAGAGTAAATATTTCTACCACTGCGCGACAGAGGAATAGGGTGGTAAGAAAAATTTTCTTCTTTGATTCTTTGAGGGGGGATAGTTTCACCAGTTGCAATATGTATCTCATATCCTGCAGCCTTCGCAGCAAGTGCGATAGGTAGTCTATGAGATATAAAATAAGTAGGTTCATTCAAAATGAACAGTAACTTTCGTTTCGAGTTAGTTTGCATACTTCTCCATCCATGCCTGAAACATCAACACCGTCCATAACTGATACTGCCAGTTACGTTTGCCCGATAAATGCTCGCGCCATTTTTTAAGAATGGGCTCGGCTTTTAAAAGTCCTTGCTGCTCAATTTTCCCTTCGTTAAGCAAGCTTTCAGCCCACTCACGTAAGGGTCCCTTGAGCCATGCATCAAGCGGCACACCAAAACCCATTTTAGGTCTTTCAAAAAGCGCTGGCGAGACATATTTAGCTAGTATTTGTCTTAGTAGCCATTTGGTTTGTCGGTTACGAATTTTCATGTTGAGCGGGAGTTTCCACATCCACTCTATCAGTTGATGATCTAAAAAAGGCGCCCGGCTTTCTAAACTGACAGTCATCCCTGCGCGGTCAACTTTCACCATAATATCATCTGGTAAATAAGAGAGTGTGTCTGAGACCATCATTTTTTCAATAAAATCCATTTCTTCAAGTGGTTGAAAGAGAGATGAGGGCGTAAATTCAGCCCCTGGGTCAAGATTTACTATCTCATGCGTCTCATGCCATTGTGAAATCAGTTGCTGATAGAAATGCTCTGGTGTTTTCACGGCAATGATTGAGGCAAATTTGTGTAACTTATCGCCAACCATCGGTAATTGCGTAAACTTGAGTAGTTGGTGCCAGCGCATTGGAGAAATAGATAATAACAACTTACGCATTGCTAGGCGCATAGGGTATGGGAGCCTTGCGATATTTTTCCAAAGCATTTTACCCAAAAGGTAGCGATTGTAACCGCCAAACAACTCATCACCACCATCGCCCGTTAAACACACTTTTACGTGCGATCGGGTGAGATTTGAAACTAAAAACGTTGGGATAGCTGAAGAATCTGCAAAAGGCTCATCGTACATTTCAGGCAATCTTGGAATGACCATCAGTGCATCTTCCGCACTCACATAGAATTCTGTGTGGTCTGTTTTAAGTTCGGTTGCAACTTTTTTTGCGTAGATAGCTTCATTATAATCTTTAGCATCAAAGCCGATCGTAAATGTTCTAATCGGTGTGCTGCTATTGGCTTGCATTAAAGCAGTAATTAGCGATGAATCAATGCCGCCCGATAGAAAAGCACCAATCGGTACATCTGAAACCATTTGCTGCTTTATCACATGATGTAATAAAGCTTCGGTTTTAGCAATTGCTTCAGCATCAGTCAAATGGAATGGATCGGCCACGCCCTCCTGGGCTACCTTTGCAGCCGACCAATAGCTTTTGGGAGGGGGAAGCTTAGTGCCTTTGGCAAGCGTGATAAAAGAGGCGGGGGGGAGTTTGTAAATATGCTCATAAATTGAATGAGGCGAGGGGATATAACCATATTGCATGAGCAGGGCTACACTGCTTCTTGCGATAGGGTTGTTGAAGTCTGGATATGCCGTTAGTGCTTTAAGTTCCGAGCCAAATACCAACGCATGATTGATAAGACCATAATAAAGAGGCTTCTCGCCGATTCTATCTCGTGCTAAAGACAGAGTTTTGGCTTTTTTATCCCACAAAGCGAATGCAAACATACCGGTCATTAAGGTAAGCGCACGCTCAAGTCCATATTCCATGATGAGGGTAAGGATAACCTCTGTGTCAGAGTGCCCTTTAAATGTGTGACCTTTTTTCTGAAGCTCGCCCCTAAGCGATAGAAAATTATACACCTCGCCATTGTAGACTATTACATAACGGCCATCTTTTGAATGCATAGGTTGATGGCCGGTTGCTGATAAATCAATAACGGCAAGTCTTCGATGGCCCATGGCAATGCCATCTGCTTCATTTAACCAAACGGCGCCATCATCAGGGCCTCGATGGATCAATTGCTTGGTCATGGATGAAATGATGGTTTCTAGGTTGTAAGTCAGATTATGGCTTGCAAAAAATCCTGTTATTCCACACATGCTGTGCTCCCTATCTCATACAAAGAGCTTACCATCTTCATGTTCTTATCCATTGAGAACTTACTTTCTACTCTATTTTTTCCTATGCATCCAAGCCTCATTCGCTCTTCAGGGGATTTTTCTACCATAGTCAACAAAGCGTCCGTTAATGCTTCGGGATTTTCCTTGGGCACTACGAGCCCTACCTCTCCCAAAATATGTTGCACTTCTCCTACATCTGTCGCAACGCAAGGTAATTCACACAACATTGCCTCAGCAAGACAATTGGGAAAGGCTTCAGTTCTAGAGGGTAAAACAAATAGATTGAGTTTGTTTAAGTAGCCTATCGTATCAGCAACACCATTGATGAGGATCACTTTGTCCTGGTGTTTGAGTTGATGCAATTGTTTTTGAAGTATAAGATTTTGCTGAGAACATCCTTGCCCACAAAAAACAAAATAAATATTCTGGTGGCGCTCACATACTTTATCAATCGATGCAATAAGCGTCTCATACCCTTTATCTTGATGAAAACGTGCCAGGGTGCCGATGAGAAAGGCGTTAGGGGGGAGAGTGTTGTCTAGTGTTGGCGCAGTATTTTGTGATGATAATGCTGACATATCAAAGCCATTATGGATCACACGCATTTTTTTGAATTGATAGCCTAACCTTCTATGATTTGTAACTGCAATGTTTGAATTCATCATCACAATATTTGGAATCATCCAAGACAGGGCTGCACAGAATTTTTGTATCATGCGAGTTGCAGGTTTAAGACCAACCCCCTCACATCTAACACCCCAGATAATGTTTTTAACGCCAGCGATTTTGGCAGCAAGCCCACCAAAGAGATCAGCATGATACATCCAAGTCTGAACCACGTCAGGTTTTAGTCTCTTTATGTGAGCTAATCCATGCAAGAATGCACTCAACACATTTGTTTTAGTTAGATGAAGATAATGAATGGGAATTCCCATGGCGTTAATTTGTGCTGAGTAATGTCCCTCGTCCTTGAGCACTAGCACGAAGAACTCATAGGGTTGGTTTTGCATCGCCATAAGGAGTCGATAAAGTGCTGTTTCAGCGCCGCCTAACTCAAGACTTGTAATCACATGGAGGACTTTTTTTGTCATCGCACATGTCGAACAAACCAAGGCATGGCTTGGTTGAGCCCCTCTTCGATACGATATTTTGGATCATAGCCAAGTAAGGTTCTAGCTTTACTAATATCTGCTTGAGAGTTTTTCATATCACCCTGACGAAAATCATCGTAAATCGGCAATTTTGTATAGTTGATACCGTATTGGGCCAGCATGTCTTTTAGGTATAGAAAAAGGCGGTTCAAACTCGTTTTGTCATTCAATGCGATATTGTAAATTTGATGTTTTGCATCCTCTGAGGCCATTGCAGCAAGGATGTTCGCCTCAACCACATTATCTATAAAACAAAAATCACGACAGGTTTCACCATCGCCAAAGATATGAATGTCTTCATCTTGGATCATCGCTGTAATCCATTTGGGAATGACAGCGGCATAATCGCCATGTCGGTTTTGTCGTGGGCCAAAGACATTAAAATAGCGTAGGCCAATGCATTTGAAGTCATAGATATTGGCAAAAACATCTGTATACAACTCACCTACATATTTAGTAATAGCATACGGGGATAAGGGTTTGCCAATGCGGCTTTCAACTTTGGGCAACGATGCGTCATCGCCATAGGTTGAGCTTGAGCTCGCAAAAGTGAAGCTACTCACTTTCGCATCGCGGGCGGCCACTAGCATGTTCAGAAAGCCTGTAATATTTACCGCATTGCTGGTTATGGGGTCGTTGATTGAGCGAGGAACTGAACCAAGGGCTGCTTGATGAAGTACATAGTCTACTCCCTCGCAAGCTTTGTGGCAGGCTTCCTCAGAGCGGATATCTGCTTCCATAAAAAAGAAATTAGTCCATTGCTCGGGACTTACGCTGGTTTGTATTTGCTTTAAATTTTTACGGTATCCTGTGGAGAAATTATCAAGCCCTATGATCCGCTGGTTGTTTTTTAGCAAAAATTCTACAAGATTTGACCCAATAAATCCTGCAGCACCCGTCACTAACCAATACTTTTGGGTGTTTTGTAGCGTTTGTAATATTGACTCAAAATTTGTGGTCATTTAAGCCTTATAGACGAATATCACTCGCATGTTGCGGTAGAATATATTTTAGGTCATAGAGTACGTGAGATGCTTTGCCTAAGGCTCGGATTTCACTTTCACTCATGGCCTTAAACTCCTCGTGCGCAACACTCAATAAAATAGCATCGTACGCACCTTTTTCAGGTATTTGAAGTTCAATTCCATGCTCATTCTTGGCAGAGGTAGGGCAAGCCCTAGGATCATATATTTCAACGGTTATGCCATAACTTCTTAATTCATGATAGATATCAATTACGCGGGTATTGCGTAAGTCTGGACAATTTTCTTTGTAGGTGAATCCCATGATGAGCACGCGCGCGCCATCAATTTGAATGCGTTTTTTAAGCATCGTCTTAATCAGCACTGACACCACATAATTTCCCATCCCATCATTTAATCGCCGCCCGGCTAAAATAATTTCAGGATGATAATCGATAGTTTCAGCTTTATAGGTGAGGTAGTATGGGTCAACACCTATACAATGCCCACCGACAAGCCCGGGTCGAAACGGCATAAAATTCCATTTAGTTTCGGCAGCTTGTAGCACTTCCTCTGTATCTATACCCATTTTATTGAAAATGATGGCCAATTCGTTAATCAGCGCAATATTGAGATCGCGTTGGGTATTTTCAATGACTTTGGCAGCCTCTGCAACACGGATACTTGATACTTTATGTGTGCCTGCCGTTATGATTTCCTGATAAAGCTCATCTACGAACATTGCCGTTTCAATAGTCGATCCGGCGGTGATTTTTTTAATAGAGGCGATGCTATGCAGTTTATCTCCTGGATTGATGCGCTCAGGGCTATAACCTACAAAAAAATCTTCGTTAAATTGAAGTGATGAATGTTGCGTTAGCACTGGAACACAGATTTCTTCAATAGCGCCAGGATAGACGGTTGATTCATAGATCACCACATCGTGTTTTTTAAGCAAGGGGCCTATCATCTCGCTTGCTAGAATTATTGATGAAAAATCGGGGCGTTTGTGAGAGTCGATGGGTGTTGGGACTGTCACGATGAATGTGTCACAGAAGGCAATGTCAGCTAAATTTGCTGTGAAAGTAAGAAACGTTGCGCCTTTAAGCTTTGCGAACGGTACCTCTAGCGTTTTATCAATGCCCTCTTGAAGGTCTATGATTCGCTGGGTATTAATATCAAATGCCATGACAGGCCGTATTTTTCCAAACTCAACGGCCAAAGGCAAACCAACATATCCCAAACCAACGATTGCAACTTTACGTTCTGACACGTTAAAAACCAGGTCCATTTCATCGTCCATATCAAATTCTCACAAATGCTTGAGGGCGTTTGTGAGAGGGTAATGGTGTCCTTTCTAGGCAGTAGCTAAGTCTTCAGCGAGAGTAAATCCTGCAGCCACGGCATCATTATAAAACATCTTCACAGTATCTAACGAATAGCTTGATAAATCATAGCCAACAAGATTTAATTTCTTTAAAAGATCATTGGTAACCGTGATGATATGACAGCCAATTGCATCAGCTTGAAAAATATTTAGAAGCTCCCTAGGACTAGCCCAAATAAGTTCGGCTAACGGGGCGATTTTTAATAGTTCGATGGCTGCTGCCATTAGCGGCAAAGGATCACAACCTGTGTCTGCAATTCGGCCTGCAAAGACTGAAACATAGCTTGGCACGCTTGGCTCAAGGGAGTTGACCACATCACGCACTTGAGGGAGCGTCATGATGGCGGTTATATTGAGCTTCACTTTTTGGGAAGATAGTTTTTTCGCCAGAGCATAGCACGTTTCACGTTTGGTATTGGTCACAGGGATTTTGATATAAACGTTATCGCCCCAGCTTGCGATTTCAAGTGCTTGGCGCTCCATTTCGGTAAAATCATCAGAAAATACTTCAAATGAAATGGGTTTGTGTTTGATTTCGCTCAAAATGTCTTGGGCAAAGGCTTTGTAATCGGTAATGCCTGCTTTTCGCATCAAGGTGGGGTTCGTGGTGAGGCCTTTGATATAAGGTTTTGCATTCATTTCAAACATGCCCGCTTTGTCTGCACCATCGGCGAATATCTTAACAGTTAACTCTTCAACGCGCTTCACACTCAGTCTCCTAAAATAATTTGTACGGCTTCCATTAGCGATTGCACACGATAATCCATTGATGTCGGTTGTTTTTCTTCATAACCATAATCAATAAAAAAAGTTTTACATCCAGCGCGAATGCCTGCTTCAACATCTCGCCAGCGATCACCCACCATAAAACTGCTGGCAAGGTCTATGTTATGCACTTTTGCAGCTTCGAGCAGCCCACCTGGTAAGGGCTTCCGGCATTGGCAACCATCGAGGTCATCGTGAAAGCAGGTGCGAAACTCATCGATGGGTAGGCATGAGGCCAAATGGTTATTTATTTCTTCAACGGTTGAGCGAGAGGTTTTACCTTTTGCAACGTCAGGCTGGTTGGTGACAACGACCAACAAGTACCCAGCACCAGCAAGTGCGTCCAAGGCATTTGGCACATCAGGAAGGATCTCCATGTGCTCCAAGGAAGCGGGGGGATAGGGTTTGCCGTTGATGACAACAGCACGGTTAAGCACTCCATCCCTATCCAAAAAAACTGCTCGTTGTTGCTTGTTAGACAGCACAGACAGCCTCGGACTCCCATTTTGTTTGATGTGTTTTTAATGCAGGATGTGAGACCAACAAATGCCAGACAACTGCTTGAAATGCCTCTGAGTGCGGGGTGATATTCTCAGAGTTAATGGTTGGGATGATGACACAAGCATCGGCAACTTTGGCTGTGTATCCCCCATCGCGGCCAACAACCCCCGTAATTTTTGCGCCGACTTTTTTAGCATGCTGTAAGGCCAACACAAGGTTTGGGCTGATATTTTTTTCTAAATTGCCGCCGCCGACGGAGAAAACAAATACGATATCTTTGGCATTGAGTTTGCTAATTTTAAGCCACTCTACAAAGACGGTGGCCCAGCCTTCATCGTTGGTGCGAGCGGTTAACTCTGAGACATTGTCAGTTGGGGCATATGATTCTATACCAACAATTTTTCTAAAATCATTGACTGCATGTGAGCAATTCCCGGCACTTCCACCAACGCCTAGAAAGAAAATTCGGCCATCAGCGCGTTTTACTTCTGCCAAAAGGACCGCCATTTTCTCAATACTTAGGGTGTCTATTTTTTCTAGAATTTGAATTGTTTCATTGATATGCTGTTGTGCGTAGCTCATGTTTCATCCTTAAACAAAAAATGTCCTTCACCCATTTTTTTGCCATTTTATAGTAACTCTCGCTCAATAATCTAGATCCGAGGTATGCATTTTAGGGAAAAATTATATTATGTTCATATAAACTGATATCAGTTGTTTCTTTCGTTAGAAATAGAACCTATAACAAGGTATAATCATTGCTAGACGTTTAACCGGTTCTCATGGAAAATACCGTATGTCTCGTTACCTCGACCCAAAAGCTGATGTTGTTTTTAAAAAAATATTTGGCGATCACCCAAAGATACTCATCAGTTTTCTAAATGCTTTGTTGCCTTTGCCCTCTGATAGTCCAATCATCAGCTTGACTTACCTGCAATATG
>JBIIJL010000150.1:0-9284 GCA_044233795.1 Legionella sp.
CCCCCTCAAGGGGGGAGTAGGGAGCAAGTGGCTACTGTGTCTACAATACCAACCACCTGCCTCACCCCCGAAGGCTATCTGCGCACCACGCCTGCGATGATGGCGGAGCAGGGCGGCATGGACGGGTTTTTCGCGGTGTGTTGGCGGAAGCAATAGTTTCTATTGTCGCCGCTCTATCGCGCTGCTAATCACCATGTATGACCAACAAAATCCAAATCGCTCCCTCCATCCTTTCCGCTGATTTTGCGCGGCTTGGCGATGAAGTTGCCGCCGTGACGAAGGCGGGTGCCGACCTCATCCATGTCGATGTAATGGACGGGCATTTCGTGCCTAACCTCACCATTGGCCCGGCGGTGGTGAAGGCCATTCGCCCGCACACAAAATTACCGCTGGATGTTCACCTCATGATTTCGTGCCTTGAGTTGATTCCCGAGTTTGCGGCGGCGGGGGCGGATATTATTACCATCCATGCCGAAGCGACACCGCATGTCGATCGGGCGCTTGCCCAAATTAAGTCGCTGGGCAAAAAAGCAGGTGTGTCGATTTGCCCATCCACCCATGAATCCACTATTCAATATGTGATGGATAAGGTGGATTTGATTCTGCTGATGACGGTGAACCCAGGGTTTGGCGGGCAGAGCTTTATCTCGAGCCAGTTGCGCAAAATACAGGCGGTGCGGGCGATGATTACGGCTAGCAAACGCGAGATTATGCTCGAGGTGGATGGTGGTATCAACCGCGAGACCGCGCCGCAGGTGATTGCCGCCGGGGCAGATGTGCTGGTCGCGGGCAGCGCGGTGTTCACTGGTAATGTGGCCGATTATGCAAAGAATGTTTCGGGGCTGCGCGGGTGAAGATAGCCTGTCATCCCGGCTTCATGCCGGGATCTCCCGAAGCAAGGTCGGAGCGAGTGGCGGGGGATCCCGGGACGAGCCCAGGATGACAATATAACAAAGAAGCATATATGAACAAGACACTGCAGCAAATCCAACAGAACCACCGCACTGCGGTCGATGGCTTTCTCGAACAATCGGGCGATGCTATTGTTGCGCTGGCGACGCGGTGCGCCGAGGCATTCCGCAACAATAATAAACTGCTGTTTTGCGGCAATGGTGGCAGTGCGTGCGACGCCATGCATATCGCAGGCGAGTTTGTGGGGCGGTTTGTCGATGATAGGCGCGCCCTGCCAGCCATCGCGCTGAGTGCGGATACGGGCATTATTACCGCCATCGCCAACGATTATGCCTATGATTATATCTTCGCGCGTCAGATAGAAGGCTTAGGGCAAGCAGGGGATGTACTGATTGCCATGAGCACCTCTGGCCGTAGCCCGAATGTGCTGCGGGCGCTGGCGGCGGCCAAAGCCAAGGGCATCACCACCGCGCTGTTCACGGGCGAAAAGGTGAAGCAAGGGGCAGTACCAGAGGCCGATTTTGTGCTTATCGTTCCGTCGCTTATCACCGCCCATGTGCAAGAGGCGCATATGGTGGCCATGCACGCACTGGCGAGCTTGATTGAGGCGGGATTAGAATAAGGGATAATATCCAATATTTTAACCAATTGTTTAGAGTTGGGTGCTAGAGTGAAAGCTGGAAAAGTGATAAGATGCCCGTGCGCCTAGCAGGAGTGTAGACCCATGAACCACGAAACCAAACTCGCCGAAATGATTGCCACCCGGCTTTGTCATGATTTGACCGGGCCTATTGGCGCAGTGAATAATGGCGCGGAGTTCCTCGATGAAGAGGGCTTTGATATGCAGAACGAGGCGGTGCAGCTGATTGTGTCGAGCGCGCATGAGGCGGTGAACCGGTTGCAGTTCTATCGGCAGGCCTATGGCCGCGTGGGCGAAACGGGCGAAGTGTCGCTTTCTGAGAAAAAGAAGGTAGTGAAGGATTTTCTCTCGAGCACCAAGGTGAAGCTTGACTGGCCGGATAGCCACACCGATGCATCGGGTGTGGCGGTGGGGCAGAAGCTTTCACGACTGCTGATGAACCTGATTATTGTGGCGGTCGGCAGCGCGATTCGCGGTGGCACGCTCTCGGTGCGTGTGTCGCGTAATGAAGCGGGTGATAAGCAGCTTGCAATAAAAATCGAGGGCGAAACGATCAAGTTCGATGCGGATACGGCCGCGATTCTTGGTGGCAATGAAGATATCGCCTTGAGCCCAAAATCTGCGCAACCCTACCTCGCAATGAAGCTGGCGCAGGAATTGCGCGCTACGCTGGCTGTGCGTCAGGAAGGTGGCTCGCTCGCCATTTTAGTGACGCAATCGGAGCTTGCCCCCGCTAGCGCCTAGGTTGCATGTCGGGCAATAGACACACTGGCCAAATTAATACACAAGCTTGTATTCCATGGCATCTTCGCGCTTTTATTTTCATCCTCCGCGTGTAGTATATAGTGATAACTAAGACCGGTAACGGCTGTTTCAACTTCGCACAGGATACAGACCATGGATGATCTGATTGGTGAGTTTATCACTGAAACTTCTGAATCATTGGCAGTGCTTGACCTTGAGCTCGTAAAGCTTGAGCAGAACCCGAACGACCAAGCGATTCTTGGCAATATCTTCCGCTTGGTGCATACCATTAAGGGCACTTGCGGCTTTTTGGGGCTGCCGCGCCTTGAATCGGTTGCGCACGCAGGCGAAAATGTGCTCGGAAAAATCCGCGATGGCGCCATTGTCGTGACGCCGGATGCCATTTCGATTGTGCTTGAGGCGATTGACCGCATTAAGGGGTTGATCGAATATTTGGCGGAAAATCGTCGAGAGCCTGAGGGAGAGGATAAAGACCTCATCAAGCGGCTGAATGCATTTGCCGAGAGCAATGGTGCCTCGGGGGCTGGCGTTGCGGCGGCACCGGCACCGAAGGTGGAGGCGGCAGAAGAGCCGCGTATCGATGGTATGTTCTCGCCCGACGAGTTGCGGGTGGTTTCCTCTACCACTTCGGCGGAGATGGACGAGTTGGAGCGTGCGTTTGCAAGCGCGGTCTCGACCCTTGATGGGGGGATGGATTTCACGAAGGCGCCCGATACATTCCTGTTGTCGGATGCGCCCGCTGCTGAGGCTGCGCCCACGCCGCCCGTGGCCAAGCCACCGATTTCGCAGCAGGCGAAGGATAAGGCGATCAAGCAAGGGTTGGATACGGATACAAAAGAAGGTGCTGCGCATACCCAAAACCAAAGCATCCGCGTGAATCTCGATGTGCTCGAAAGCCTGATGCAGATGGTGGGCGAGCTCGTGCTGACGCGTAACCAGCTGTTGCAGGTAGTGCGCCACCGCGATGACCGCGAACTGAAGGCGCCGTTGCAGCAATTATCGCAGATTACCTCGGAATTGCAGGAAAGCGTGATGAAAACGCGCATGCAACCGATTGGCAATGCCTGGTCGAAGTTCCCGCGCCTTATTCGCGACCTCTCGATGGAATTGCACAAAAAAATTGACCTCAAGATGATTGGGGAAGCGACCGAGCTTGATCGTCAGTTGCTGGAAATGATCAAAGACCCGCTCACCCACATGGTGCGCAATTCCTGTGACCATGGTCTGGAGGTGCCTGCGGATCGCGTGGCGGCGGGTAAATCGGAAACCGGAACGGTAACGCTTTCGGCATTCCACGAGGGTGGGCATATCATTATCGAGATTAGGGATGATGGGCGCGGGTTAAACATTGACAAGATTAAACAGAAGATTGTCGAGAAGGATCTCGCGACCGATTATGAACTGTCGCAGATGAGCGATGAAGCCATCATGCAATATATCTTCAAGGCTGGGTTCTCGACGGCGGATAAAGTGACCAGTGTTTCTGGCCGCGGCGTGGGCATGGATGTGGTGCGCACCAACATCGAGAAAATCGGCGGCACGGTGTCGCTCACATCCGCTATGGGCAAGGGCTCGACCTTCCATATCAAAATCCCGCTGACATTGGCGATTGTATCGGTGTTGCTGGTGGAGTCGGGCGGCATCAAGTTTGCCGTACCTCAGCTGAATGTGGTCGAGCTGGTGCGCGTAGGTGAAGATTCGGAATACAAGGTAGAGAATATCAACAGTGCTTCGGTGCTGCGTCTGCGCGACAAATTGCTCCCACTGCTCAAGCTGCGCGATATTCTGCAGTTGCCCGCGAGTGCGGTGCCGCAAACATCGCAGAATGGGGATGAGTTCGAGGCCGATGGCTACGTGGTGGTGCTGCGCATTGGCGCTACCAGCTTCGGTCTGGTGCTTGATAAGATTTACGATACGGAAGAAATCGTGGTGAAACCCGTCAGCCCGCTGCTAGGCGATGTGCCGGTCTATTCTGGCAACACCATTCTTGGCGATGGTAGCGTGATTATGATTCTGGACCCGAACGGGCTAGTGCGTTCGCTGGGAGAGCGCGATGGCACCAAAGATGATGTGGATGTTTCAGCGAAGGTTTCGGGTGAAAAACTGGCGAGTTTCCTTGTTTTCCGTGCGGGTAATGGGGCACCCAAAGCCGTGCCGCTTGAACTTGTGTCGCGCCTTGAGGTCATTCAAGCCACCGCGGTTGAGCTTTCTGGTCACGAGCATGTCGTCCAATATCGTGGCGATCTCATGCGGCTTAAAACCTTGCCGGATATGGTGATTCCTGCTTCCGGTGAGTTTGATGTCATCGTGTTTACCTATGACAACCGCACGATTGGCCTGGTGGTGGATTCGATTACCGATATTGTGGAAGCGCCGCTGGCAATTAAGATCACTGCCTCTGAGGAGTATTTCCTCGGTAGTATTGTGATCATGGGCAAAACCACGGATGTGGTGGATGTCGGCTACCTGCTGAAAGATCTGGTGGATGACCTTAACCACATGGGCAGCAATGTTGAAAAGGTTTCGGGCGTGGATGTGCTGGTGGTGGAAGATAGCATGTTCTTCCGCAAGCTGATTGTTCCATTCCTTGAGCATTTGGGATACGATGTGGCGCAGGCCGCAAGCCCGGCCGAGGCGCTTGAGATTGTTGAACAGCGCAAAGGGAAATTCGATATTATTGTCACCGATATTGAAATGCCGGAAATGGATGGGTTCGAGCTGACGCAGCGTTTGCGGATGGATGCGCGGCTATCCCGTACGCCCATTATTGCTTACACCTCGACCGTGAACGATATTTTTAAACAGCGCGCCGCGAAGGTGGGGATGAATGGCATCATTCTTAAGACCGACCGTGAGGCGTTGCTGACGGAAATCACCACGCAACTTAACAGTGCGAAGGAGGCAGCATAATGTCGAACGCACTCACAACCATTGATACAAGTAGCACCTTACCAGTAGAGGTAACGAACGCGCAGCAGGAGTTTGTAACCCTGCGGCTTGGGCATCAGCTGTTCGGCATTTCGGTGCTCGCCGTGCAGGATGTTATGCGCTACCAACAGATAGCCCCGGTGCCGCTCTCTTCCAGTGTGTTTGAGGGGCTGTTGAATGTTCGTGGACGGATTGTGACAGCCGTGAACCTGCGCGAGCGGCTGGGGTTGCCTGGCTATGCCGATGCCAAGCAAATCATGATGGTGGTGGTCGATTTTCAGCATGACTTGTTCGCGTTGATGGTCGATAGCGTGGGCGATGTGCTCTCGCTCTCGATGAACCGCTTTGAGAAAGTGCCCAGCAACATCGATAGTGCGTGGCGATCCTTGGCGGCTGGCGTATTTAAGTTGGATGAAGAACTTCTCGTGATTCTCGACGTGGCAAATGTCATCAATTTACCAAGTAAGGTATCGGCATGAAAACCTGTTTGATTGTGGATGATTCGAAGATTGTACGCAAGGTGGTTCACCGGATTGTCGAGGCGTTCAACTTCAACATCCTTGAGGCGGAAAATGGCCGCGAGGCGGTGGATCATGCTAAAAATAACCATGTCGATGTCATTATTCTTGATTGGAACATGCCGGTGATGGATGGGTTGCAATGCATGAAAGAAATTCGTGCGGATGCCTCGATTCACCAACCCAAGATTATTTTCTGCACCACCGAAAATGAATTCACCAAGATTCAAGAAGCCATGCTCAACGGGGCAGATGAGTATGTGATGAAGCCATTCGATGAGACCATTATCGCCGGAAAACTCAGCCAGCTTGGCATCATCGACGAGGCGAACTGATCATGGCACAACCCATTCGTGTCATGTTGGTCGATGACTCAGCCGTGATTCGCGGCTTGTTCGCCCGTGCGTTGGGCGAGGATGGGAGTATAGAGATTGTTGCTACTGCTTCCAATGGGCAGATGGCACTCAGCATGCTCAAGAAAGAGAATGTCGAGGTGATCATTCTGGATGTTGAAATGCCGATCATGGATGGCATTCAGGCACTGCCAGAGATTCTGGCGCTCTGCCCCAAAACCAAAGTCATCATGGCGTCGACACTGACCCAGCGTAATGCAGAAATTAGCGTGCGTGCGATGCAGATGGGAGCGGCGGATTATATCGCCAAGCCCTCGACACGGGATGCTACGGAAGTAGGCGAGTTCTATCGTAGCCTCATCTCAAAAATTAAGGCACTGGCGCCGCGTGATAAGCCCTTCGTCGCTGCCAAGCCTAATGTTGCAGGGGAGTCTGCGGTCGTTACCCGTGCGCGGGAGACCAGTGATGCGGAGGTCTCAAAGCAGCTTTACACGCCGATACCCATGCCGCAGGTGCCAGTTCGGCAAATGGCAGAACCAAAACGTGCTGAAGCCCTTGCGATTGCCTCCTCGACCGGCGGGCCACAGGCGCTGTTGCAGGTGTTTCGTGAAATGAAGGGAAAAGCAATTCGTACGCCGATATTCATTACGCAGCACATGCCGGCTAATTTTACCGCTATTCTGGCAGATCATATTGCCAAAGCATCAGGGTTGCCGTGCATGGAGGCACTAAACAACGAAGAAGTCGTATCTGGAAAGGTGTATATTGCCCCGGGTGATTATCACATGACCGTTGTTAAGGATGGTGGGAAATTGAAGCTACATCTTGGCCGACCCTATGCTGCGTAGCCTTGCAAAAGCTTATGGAGAAAAGCTTCTAGTGGCCGTACTGACGGGGTTGGGGGCGGATGGTGCGCGAGGTGCAAGTGAGGTGGTTGAAAGCGGCGGTGCCGTGATCGCGCAGGACGAAGCCACCTGTATTGTATATGGGATGCCCAAAGCCGTGGCAGATGCAAAACTCACGAGTGCGATTCTGCCGCTGGATAGAATCGCACCCTATCTCATGAAAGCGGTGACGTGATATGAGCAGCGTAGCACTCACCAACGAAGAGTTCGATTTCATCGCTGGCTTTCTCAAGCAGCGCTCGGGCTTGTCGCTGACCAAGGATAAGGGCTATCTGCTTGAAACACGCCTGACACCGCTGGCCAAGGCCAATGGCATGAGCGATCTACGTGAGCTTGTCAACCGTCTGCGGTTGAACCCCAATGCGCCGGTGGTCTACCAGGTGATTGAGGCCATGACGACCAACGAGTCGATGTTCTTTCGTGATTCCAAACCCTTCGAGCAGCTTTCAAAGGTGATACTTCCGGATTTGAAGGCCAAAGGTCGTACCCATATCCGCATTTGGTCGGCAGCGTGTTCGACAGGGCAGGAGGCGTATTCTATTGCCATGCTTCTGAAAGAAGAATCCATTAAATATCCTGGTCTTACCGCTGAAATCTATGGCACTGATTTAGCGGATAAAGTGGTGGAGCGCGCCCGTGCAGGGGTCTATAGTCAGTTCGAGGTGCAGCGCGGCCTTCCCATCACCCACCTCATGAAATATTTTGCGCAGCGCCCGAACAATAACTGGGAAATCAACGATACGCTGAAGTCGATGGTCAAGTTTGCCTCGGGTAATTTACTCGCCCCCTATACAGCCTTTGGCCGCTTTGATGTCATCTTCTGCCGCAATGTGCTGATTTATTTTGACGAGAAAACCAAGTCGGATGTGCTGGATCGCATGGCCGAGGTGCTGAATGCGCCGGGTTATCTTTTCCTTGGCGGTTCGGAAACGACGCACGGGCTGACCACGAAGTTCAAGATACTCGAAGATCATCGTGGGTTATTTGCGTTGGCTTAGCGATAGCCGTTTGACTTGAAATAAGACACACCCCGTGTTCGTCATCCTGCCCCTTGAGGGCAGGATCTAGAGTAAAACCGCAAGGCTCAACCTTATTGCTATAGATCCTGCGGTCTAGCCGCAGGATGACGCAGCGTGAGGTCGTTTCTCATAAATGACCATAGAGCTGACGGAAAACGAATCGCCAAAGAAAAAGGCCACCGGAAGGTGGCCTTTTGTAGGTGATATAAGCCGCAAAGCAGCGCGACAAGACTACACTTCTTCTGCCACCTTACGGCGTTTCGCTTCCTTTGGCGACATCTCCAGCGGTGCGTCGGGCTCTTTCAGCACATAGCCACGACCTCAGACGGTTTCGATGTAATTCTCGCCGCCCGAGGCATCCTGCAACTTTTTGCGCAGCTTGCACACGAACACGTCGATGATTTTGAGTTCTGGCTCGTCAATCCCGCCATAGAGATGGTTCAGGAACATTTCCTTGGTCAGGGTGGAGCCTTTACGCAGGCTTAGCAGCTCGATGATGCCGTATTCCTTGCTGGTCAGGTGCAGGGGCTTGCTATCTACCTCCACCGCGCGGGTATCGAGGTTCACCATCAGCTTACCGGTGCGGATGATGGATTCGCTGTGACCCTTGCTGCGGCGAACAATCGCCTGAATGCGGGCAATCAGCTCGCCTTTGTTGAAGGGTTTGGTGAGGTAATCATCCGCGCCATAGCCCAGACCCTTGATTTTTTGGTCAGGACCCGAAAGGCCCGAGAGAATGAGGATGGGGGTATTGATTTTGGCAGCGCGGAAGCGGCGCAGCACTTCATAGCCATCAATATCCGGCAGCATCAAATCAAGAATGATGATGTCGTAATCATACATCCGGCCGATTTCGAGACCCTCTTCGCCGAGCTCGGTCGTATCGCAAATAATGCCTTCGGAGGCCAGCGAAAGCTCAATCGCTTTGGCGGTGGATGGATCGTCTTCAACCAGTAATACGCGCATGGAGCCCCCTGAAAGGTCGTGGTGAGTGGTTTGTTTTATCATTTTATTTGGCAACGGATTAATGTTAACGCCTTTAACATGCTGAAATTAGCTATAAATCATCAACTCGTTAAGTGTTAATATACTATTAACTGCCCCGCAACTCAACTAGAATTTTAACTATTAAGGGATTATTTACCAATTTCCGTGCCAAACCGTCATAATTTTGTCATGATAGTGTGGTAGGGTGTAACAATAGATGCAAAACATAAGTATGCGAGATAGAAAATTGGCTATTC
>JBIIJL010000090.1:0-7431 GCA_044233795.1 Legionella sp.
ACTTGTGCTCGAAGCACTACTTGCAATAGGTGGTGTTGCGCTCTGTGTCGCACTTGATGAAAATTCACTTGTACTCGAAGCACTACTTGCAATAGGTGGTGTTGCACTCTGTGTCGCACTTGATGAAAATTCACTTGGGCTCGAAGCACTACTTGCAATAGGTGGTGTTGCACTCTGTGTCGCACTTGATGAAAATTCACTTGTACTCGAAGCACTACTTGCAACAGGTGGTGTTGCACTCTGTGTCGCACTTGATGAAAATTCACTTGTGCTCGAAGCACTACTTGCAACAGGTGGTGTTGCACTCTGTGTCGCACTTGATGATATTGCATTTGTAGGCATGGGTTGTGTGTCTGTATCCGTTTCCGTAAATGGAATAGAGGCAGAGGTAATTGGCTCAGTTACTGTTGTCTGTGGTATCACTATAATTGCTTGGACAGCTTCGCCTAGTGCGCCTACTATCACCCCTCCAAGCAAGCTTTTGTTTGAACCTTTCTTTTTAACCTTTCCATGTTGCTTTCCCATAGCGCGCACTCCGTTAAATTGATGTCTCATCCGACAATAAGCGGTAAATTATACGGAATATATATTCATATTGTGAATTTAATTTGAATGATACTTAGAGTAAATCATTCAATGTTTGGAGCCCTCTCCTCCCCAATTTACCATCGATTTAGATGCTATCTCAGGTTCCTGTATCATCAGCATATCCCCACAACCTTTAATGACTTCAAAACTCGCAGTAGGACGTTATCGGCGATCTAGCTTGAAGGCTTATAAAACTCATTATCGTATTTACCAGCAATCAAAGTTGTTTGAGTCTTAATATTAAGTAATACATCTTCGAATATACTCAATCCAGCATGGCGTGATTTATACGAAGAAATATGTTCTTAACATAAGTATCTCCTGGATCAACTATGTTTCAACAATTTTTAAATTACCAATAATTGTTCATGATGTCAAAAGTTGGCTCAAATTAAAGTCTCTTATTCTGGCATTAGCTATCACAATAATTTTTCTCATTAAAGCAGTTAGTGCAACCATTTTTTTCTTTCCAGTAGCTATTAAGCCATTATAAAAACTTTTCAAGTTAGAGTTAGAGTTTCTGGCAGCCATAGCTGCTAAAAAAAGCTATGATGCGAGTTGATATGATTAAAATCGAAGAAGTTGAATTTGACGAGATGTAAAGCTTTGTTGGTAAAAAGTCATACCAACGCTGGTTATGGCATGCGATTTACCATAATACTCATGAGGTACTCGCATATCATTTTGAATCACTACCAAAAATTATACGCCCCAAATAGCAAAACATACTTGTTCAAAATAATAACTCCAACTTTCCTGGCAAAATATAATGTGTCTTCTATACTTAATAAACCTGTGGTAAAAGTAGGAAGATGTATGATTACCATCAAACTCAAAGACAATTCACGTCTTTTCCTTGAGGAGGGTGAGTATAAAGGCAACATTTCTCATGCCCAACAACTCATCCAAGCATTTTGTAATGAGCCTCACCATAGCGTATTCGTAACTGGATATGGGCTTGATCAAAGTATTGTTCACATCAACGATGAAGAATTTCGATTTGGTAAACCAGGCATTTTATTATCTTCTATGCTCAAATGGTGCTGTATTAAATCAACAAATTCAGAAGATTATGATGAGGAAAAAGACAGACCGAGCTTAGAACTCAGAGGCATCAGTGTGCTTGGTCTTTTTGCTAAAAAAGATCAGACACCCGATGATGATAGATTAAAAAATAAGTCATTACCGAGCGCCGGTAACATTACTCTTTAAATCGTGAGTACTTCTCATCGGTATTTTGAGATGATCAGGTTTAACATAGCGAAGAGGTGCCGCCTCACTTCCATTATCAATTGGCCCTGAAGCGCTTGCCACCCCCCAAATACCCAAATTATATAAACCTACAAAAGTCACCAGCATCAACTGTTTTATGCTCAGCATGTTACTCCCCATCTTAACCTATGAGATAACCCTCATGAATTTAATTAAGGTATTTTGACGCTAACATATTATAGCGTCCATATGGGTTAATTATAGACTACTAATTTTGTATTTAGTCCCACACTCCCGTTATCACCAGAAATTTTCATGCCTCATGACATTGCCAAACCATCTTGAGGTACTTTGTGTGCCGCTCTTATCATTGACTGATGCTGTAGCTCTTCTGAACTGAAGTCATCTACTGCAATGACCATTTGTCTTGCCTGTTCGGCTACTCTCAAACGCTGAGCCTCTGCCGTTGTTATCAAGTTAAGTGCTTCTGCTTCATCAATTTGCTTAAAATAACCTTGTGATATAAGCATACCTTTTTTTACTGCTTGTAGTACTTTCTTTTCTAATGCTTCAACACCTACAATCAAATGAAAGGCCTGCTCCAAACGACCTACCGGACAATTATCTAACACTTCACAAAAAGCAAGCCTTATCAGGCGTTGCCGTGTTTCGTTGGGTGTAGACACCAATACCGCCACTTGATGCCCAAGCACATCAG
Organism: Legionella sp.; assembly: GCA_044233795.1. Classification (GTDB taxonomy): domain Bacteria; phylum Pseudomonadota; class Gammaproteobacteria; order Legionellales; family Legionellaceae; genus JBIIJL01. The sequence goes on from JBIIJL010000090.1 coordinate 2,519, forward strand.
AAGGCTTATACCGCTTACTTCCGAAAGGTAACAAAACCAATCGTAACAGGCCTCGACAAAATCGACTCGGAAAATTTGCAACAACGCCTCTTAAAGCAGACTCACATGCATGAAGCAAGTCTTGACAACACCACTCGACTAGCGGCAAATCAGAACTTGGTTCACCGTCCTGAGAGTAGCGTTTCAACACAGCTGATAGAAGATACAAATTGCTTAACATATCACCCAAACGTGCTGATAATTTTTCCTTTCTTTTCAACTCACTGCCGATCAATATCATCGAGAAATCAGCCAAAAAGGCTAAATGTCTGCTATATCTTAGAATAGACCGATAATATCGACTAACATTACTTGCTGGAGCTTTACACCATCGCCCATCGGTCACCGACAATACAAACGATTGGATAAAATTCGATAATATAAAACCAAAATGCCCCCAAAATGCTTTATCAAATCGGTTAAGATCGTTTTGTGACACGCCCTGCATTTCGTCGAATAGATAAGGATGACAACGAATAGCTCCTTGACCAAAAATAATCAAGCTGCGAGATAAAATATTCGCCCCCTCAACCGTAATACAAATTGGTGTACCCTGATAAGAGCGTGCGATGTAATTGCTAGGTCCTAAACAAATCCCCTTGCCACCATGAATATCCATTGCATCAATAGCCACTTGACGGGCGCGTTCTGTGGTGTGGTATTTTAAAATTGCTCCTGCCACAGCGGGTTTTGCACCTTGATCTATTTCAGTTGCTGCCATCGTCAAGGCAGCGTCAATTATATAGGTATTTGCAGCAATTCTTGCCAATGGCTCCTCAATACCTTCAAAGTTTGCAATCGCTTGATTAAATTGTCTTCGAACACGCGCATATGCTCCACTAACGAGGGCACCTACTTGCGCACCACCTGACGCACTTGAAGGCAATGAAATTGCGCGCCCTGCACTTAAACACTCCATCAACATTTTCCAACCTTTTCCTGCCATATGAGCGCCGCCAATGAGGCAGTCAATAGGCACAAACACATTGTGACCTTGCGTTGGCCCATTCATAAAGGCAATATTTAGCGGAAAATGACGTCGCCCTTTAATAACACCAGGCGTAGTTGCAGGAATCAAAGCGCAACTGATGCCTATATCATGCCCTTTACCAAGAAGATTTTCTGGATCGTAGAGTTTAAATGCCAACCCTATGACAGTTGCGACTGGACAAAGAGTAATATAACGTTTATTCCAAGAAAGCCTTATCCCAAGGACGTTCTCTCCATTAATCTCTTCATAGGTGACAATGCCACTATCTGTAATGGAAGCTGCATCTGAACCTGCATCCTTTCCAGTTAAAGCAAAACACGGAATCTCAACACCTGATGCAAGTCTCGGTAAGTAATAGGTTTTTTGCTCTTCAGTGCCATACTTTAGCAACAATTCCGCAGGCCCCAAAGAATTTGGAACCGCCACTGTAGTGGCTGCTGTAATTGAACGACCATACAATTTAACCAATACAGACATTACAGCCGTCGCTGAGAACTCAAGGCCCCCATAAATTTTAGGGATAATCATACCCAAAAATTTTTCTGCCTTAATATGGTCCCAAGCTTCAGGCGGCAAATCTTGGCGAACATGCGTAACATCCCAATCATCTAACATTCGACATAAAACGTTGGTTGGGCCGTCTAAAAAAGCCTGTTCCTCAAATGTAAGTTTGGTAAATGGCTGGCTTTGTAATATCCCAAGATTCGGTGAGCCACTGAAAAGCTCTCCCTCAAATCCCACTGTACCGGCCTCTAAAGCTTCACGCTCAGTATCTGACATTTTAGGCATCAATCGGCTATAAAGCTTTAAAATATGTCGAGACACCAAAGCACGACGTAATGGTGGAATCGATGCCAGTAGCAATAAACTAAACGATAACAACATGAGGGAGCTCTGGACTAAGGCATGGCTTGCAAAGCAAAAATAAAGTCCCAAACAAATGGAAAAAGCGATAGTCATGACAACGACTGATGCTTCTTTTGCAATTAAAAAAACAAGAAATGAAACGACCAAAAAATATATTATGCCACTAAACACAACGAACTCCTTATCAAGTACAAACAAGCTTATCGATCATATGCATGATTGAATGAGCCGCCTTTTCTGGGTTTTCCATAGGAAACATATGTGAGCCTTTTATCTTAGCATTAACAATACCATAATGCTTTTTCATATAGCGCAAATCTAATCGATCAACAACTTTACTTTCACTACCATAAATCAAGCCGGTAGGCACACTTAATTTACCCTCATAAGCATACAAAATATGGGGGATGGTTCGGTATATTTGATATTCAATTTTGCTATCAAATCGAAGATGATATCCTTCACTCGACTTTGTTAAACCATATTCAACATAATCATCAAGACATTCTTGCGAAAATGTTTGGAACAATTTGCGAGTTTTTAAGTAACTCAATACTTGACTACGTGTTTGCCAATGAACTTGGCGCCCTCTCGTGCGATGCGCTGGGGTTAGCCTATCTATCATCCCAAAAGCTTTAGAAAAGCACACAATACTCGATTTGAATCGACCTATCAGTGGTGAATCTAGCAAAATCACAGCTTTAAATAAGGAGGGATCCTGAATTGCTGCCAACAAACTTAAAACACCACCCAAAGAATGCCCTACCGCAATCACGGGCCGTTTGGAAAGGTCCTGTACGCTCTCGATAATCTCATCTACAAGGGTATGCCAATTGTCAGTCACAGGGAATCGTTCTGAATGTCCTACTTTATCGACGTACAAACATTCAAAGCGTGTCTCTAACGCATTAAACAATTGCCGATAGCAAGGGCCTGGAAACCCATTACCATGAGCAAAATAAATTATCTCCCTCACTGATGCACCAAACGTGTACCTTCCCTTTTCAAGGCAATAATGGCATAGCTGTAATATAACGAGAGCAAGATAACATACAAAATTCCAATATTAGGGATTTGAATATTTAAGGTCAAAAAAGTAACAAACAAGCATACCTGCGGTGTCGCGGCAACCAAAAACACACGACAAGCTTGCTGAAATCCCATCTTAAATTGAAAAATAATGATTGAAAATAACAAACCAATAAACGCAAACAATAGCAGAAATACCACATACATCGAATAGATAAGCACAGCAACAACAGGATACACCATCGCAATAGATACCCACTTTAACATATAAAGCCCCCTGGCATTAACCCACTCCTTACCGACAAACATTTCGTTAGTATTGTTCCCAAAAGACTGGGAAGAAACAGTTTGCTGGGAGAGCTTTTTACCGAAATGTGCGGAAATAGGCGATAAAGGCGGTCTGAAGAACAGTTTGGTTTTAGTCACCAAAAAGGTTGCATCAGGGTATGCCTCTGACAGCTCCTTAATATGACCTGTGGTATCTATAATCGCCGTGATTTGCATATCACTATTTTTAACATAATACGGCATAGGTTCATCAAATTGAACTTTACCATTTTGAATCACTAATGGAGGAAGCATTTTTAAAGGTTCTAGCACATGCGCATCAAAGTAACGATTAAAATCAATCATCATCCGAGCTGAAACGGGAATCATTACGAGAGCTATCACCAGTAACAAATAAAGTACGCCAAGCCCTTGCCATCTTTTAACCACATCCACATACAAGCTTTTCGAATAAAACGACATATATAAAGCCTGCCAATAACTAAAAAGTGGAGCATCAACCAACTTTAATGAATTCCCTTTTTTACGCACAACCCCCTCCTAGTCGCAAACCTGTTCTTTCATAAAATATGGACATATTCAAATCCTCCATCTTGATCACCAAATCTGTAAAGCAAAACTCTACAACACCTGGAGTACGAACACAAAGTTGGTGAGTTCAGCGCGCTTTAGATTCGTGTCCATAAATAAGCTATTCTGTAAATTCGTGCCTATATCATTCTGCCACCATCCGCATTAAATTAAACATGATTCTAAGACCTGCTTCTTCAGATAAAGACAAAATGGTTTCAGGATGAAATTGCACAGCAGAAATGGGTAAATAACGATGAGAAACCGCCATAACTAGCCCATCATCAGTTTGTGCAGTAACTTCCAAATCAGCTGGCAGTTTTGCCTTAATAGCATAAAGAGAATGATAGCGACCGGCAGTAAATGATGCATCAAACCCCTTAAAAAGACCCGTTCTTGTCAGCACATTGATAAGCGATGGCTTACCATGCATAGGATAGTTCAGCACCCCAAGCTCCCCACCAAAATATTCAACAATACCTTGCAATCCTAAGCACACGCCAAACAACGGAATTGATAAAGCAATCACAGCCTCGATGGTTTTAGACAGTTCGAAATGATTAGGCCTACCTGGGCCTGGAGATAGTAAGACTAGATCAAACTTAGCCTTATTTAAATACGTTAATGCATGTGTATGCCTAACCGTCGTTACTTCTGCACCCGTTTGGCGCAAGTAATTTGCCAATGTATGCACAAAAGAGTCTTGATGATCAATCAGCAAAACGTGTTTATGAAGCCCCGGCAAAGCAACTTCTTTAGTAGGGGTAACCTGCGATTGTGTAGTATTACGCAATATATCTAAAAATGCCGCGGCTTTTAATTCTGTTTCCTGCTCTTCGGCTTCGGGTATAGAATCATACAAAAGTGTTGCACCCACACGAAGTGCTGCAACGCCATTTTTGATAGAAAATGTTCTAAGAACGAGTCCTGTATTGAGATCACCATTAAAATGAAACCAGCCTACGGCGCCTGCATACCACTGTCTAGGTGTTTTTTCCTGTTGCTCGATGAAGTTCATTGCCCATAACTTTGGCGCACCAGTAACTGTGACCACCCACATGTGCGTGAGAAAAGCATCAATCGCATCAAATCCATCACGTAGCATACCTTCTACGTGGTCAACCGTATG
>JBIIJL010000026.1:0-25659 GCA_044233795.1 Legionella sp.
TAACTCTGACACTTCCTGCTTCACAAATCCGTGATTTGTCATTTCTATCAACATCAGTACACATGGTTAGTTCAGATGCTTCTTTCTCTGATTCAAGCAACACTTGGATGTTACGTGCATCTTCTATTGCATCAACACCACGTTTAATGGTTCCTGAAATCGGACAAGTTTCAACGCGAAGTCCATGAACTCGAACATACATTTCAGGAGATGCACCTACTAAATATTCTCCATGCCCTAAATTAATAAAAAAGCCATATGGAGAAGGATTAACCTTGCGCATGCGATCAAAAATAACAGAAGGATTTTCTTTGCAAGGAAGATGGAAAGTCTGGCTTAACACCGCCTCAAAAAGATCGCCACACCGAAAACGCTCTTTTGCCTCTTTAACCAATTTGGCATACTCACCTGGGGCATAATCAGAATACGCTGCAGTGACATCAGCTTGTGAGTAATTGACCGACACCCCGTCTCGCGCTAAACCCTGCGTAGTCTTTCCTTGATATTGAAAATTGTATCGTCGAACGAAAGCTTCTTCTTTACGGTGATTCACCACAAAAATTTCATCTGGCAAATATAAAACCATATCCCGCTGTTCAATATCGCGCTGTTTATTGAGCTCAATCGTTTCAAATTGAAAAATCAAATCATACCCAAAAGCTCCATAAAGACCTAGATAGGGCTCATCCTCCGCCTTAAAAAAATTCAACAATGCCCTGAGCACCATAAAAACAGATGGCTGATGACTTCGCTCTTCTTCACTAAATATCAACTCAATCTTGATGATTTGAAGATGAACTTCATGTTCAGTCGTCTTTAACAAACGGGTGTGTTTTAAAGATGTAATCAAAGGCATTAGCATAGCAAGTATTGTCGCCCCTCGTGAATTAAGGGCTTCAAAGTAGATTTCATCAGCCGCACAAGTCATAGCAAGTGGCGGATTATAAAAACCAATATCCCAGCAAGTATAACGCCCAGGATATTCAAAACTTGATGCAAACAACGCCCCACGATGCGAATTTAATTTGTCTAATAAGGGGGTTATTGCATCACTATATAGTAGGACTTGTTGTTCAAACTCAATATGAACTCCTCCAAGTGTTTTAATCTGTTGCAACATAAAATCAGGACCCTTAAAAAAAACGCTACATTTCGCCCATTCTACTGTAAAATGCCTCTACTGCAATGTTTAATTGAGTGAATAATGACCACCTCTCTTGAAGAATTAAGCAATATCGCAGCCTTGGCTCATCTTGAAATAGACGACCAAGGTCGACAACAATTAGCCCTCGATTTGAATGAAATGATGGCATTCGTCCAACATTTATGCATAATAGATACTCAAAACAACACCCCGCTTCTTCATCCGCTTGACCTGGTGCAACCCTTAAGACAAGACATCCTCACTGAACAAAATTGTCTGACCCAATTGGCAAAGCTTGCCCCTAAATTTGAAGATGGCCTCTATTTAGTTCCAAAAGTCATTGATACTGGGAAATAAGCTCATGCACAACCTCAAACTCTGCGAGTTAATCAATGGCCTTCACAAACGAGATTTTTCAAGCCAGGAATTAACAGCGCATTATCTTGGCAGAATCAACAAAAACAAGACGTTAAATGCCTTTATCTCGCTTGACGAAGAACATGCCTTAAAAACATCGGCGCATGCCGACCAATTACTTCAAAAAGGTCAAGGAAAAAGACTCACTGGCATTCCCATGGCTCATAAAGACATTTTTTGCACAAAGCGTATGCCTACCACCTGTGGCTCAAAAATGCTGGCAAATTTCCACTCACCTTATAATGCTACAGTTGTAGAAAAATTAGATCTTGAGGGGGCCATACTACTTGGCAAAACCAACATGGATGAATTTGCAATGGGCTCATCGAACGAAACAAGTCATTTCGGCCCAGTTCAGAACCCTTGGAATTTGGCACATGTCCCTGGAGGCTCATCAGGTGGTTCAGCTTCAGCAGTGGCAGCCTCGCTGATTCCTTTTGCAACAGGATCTGATACGGGAGGATCCGTAAGACAACCCGCAGCATTTTGTGGTATATCGGGAATGAAACCCACTTACGGTCTTGTTTCTCGTTATGGGATGGTAGCTTACGCATCAAGCCTTGATCAGGCCGGTATATTTGCCCCAAGTGTTGAAGATTTGTCGATTGTTCTTGAAGCAATCGCAGGCTTCGACCCATTAGATTCAACCTCAGCAAACAGAAACATTCCTCATTACTTCAGTCAATTAAACCAATCTATTGACTCCATGAAAATCGGTTTACCTAGCTGTTTTTTTAACAAGGATTTAACTGAGGATATCCAGCACGCTTTAGAAGAAGCTATCAAAATATTCGAAAAAGCAGGCGCTCATATCGTACCAATTAAACTCTCGTTGCAAGACCTTTGGCTACCTTGTTATTACATACTCGCCTGCGCAGAAGCTTCTTCTAACCTTTCTCGCTATGATGGCATCAGATTTGGCTATCGAACATCTTCTGCCAAGACCTTAGAAGAACTCATCAAACGAAGTCGTCAAGAAGGTTTTGGAGTCGAAGTCAAAAGAAGAATACTAACGGGCACCCATGTTTTATCGTCAGGCTACTTTGATGACTATTTTGTAAAAGCACAAAAAATAAGACGTATGATTCAAAATGAACTGCTCGATGCCTTTAACACTGTCGATGTCATACTCGGCCCCACAACGCCCAGCACTGCATTTAAAATCGGCGAAAAACAATCTCCTACACAAAGTTATTTAGCCGATATCTTTACAGTCCCAGCAAACCTTGCAGGACTTCCTGCGATATCTTTACCCGCAGGCTTGAGCCAAGGGCTTCCTATCGGGCTGCAATTGACAGCTTCTCATTTTAATGAAATCTCCTTATTCGCTCTTGGCCACTATTATCAACAAGTAACAACCTGGCATCAGCAAAAACCTGATGCGATACGAGGTGAAAAATGAGCTTTCAAACAGTCATCGGTCTTGAAGTTCACGCTCAATTAAATACCAAATCAAAATTATTTTCAGGCCAAGCTACAACATTTGGCGCCGCTGCAAATACACAAACCTCTTTTGTTGATGCGGGTCTTCCTGGCGTTTTACCTGTCTTAAATCAGCAAGCCGTCAATATGGCTATCCAATTTGGTCTAGCTATCAATGCAACAATCAATGATTTGTCATATTTTGAACGAAAAAACTATTTTTACCCAGACTTGCCTAAAGGATATCAAATCAGTCAATTTCAGCGCCCTATTGTAGGCATGGGATCATTATTGATTGATGGAAACAAAACTGTGACTATCATACGGGCCCATCTTGAAGAAGACGCTGGAAAATCCATTCACGACTTATATCCTCATGAAACAGGTATTGATCTTAATCGAGCAGGAACACCTTTACTCGAGATAGTGACAAGCCCTTGCCTTTATTCAGCATCTGAGGCCATTGTCTATCTTAAAACGCTACACCAATTATTGCGATTTTTAGATATTTGTGACGGTAACATGCAAGAAGGATCTTTTCGTTGTGATGTAAACCTATCTCTTCGACCAGAGGGGAGTGATACCCTTGGGGTAAGAACAGAACTTAAAAATTTAAATTCATTTCGATTTATCGAAAAAGCGATTCATGTTGAGCAAGAGCGACACCGAGAAATGTTATCAAATGGCGAGAAGATAGCTCAAGAAACTCGTCTATATTGTCCAAACACCAATAAAACAGAAGTAATCCGTCTAAAGGAAAACGAAAACGATTATCGCTATTTCCCAGATCCAGATCTTCTTCCTATTAAGATCAGTGACAATACACTTAAACAAATTAAAGCAAGCATGCCAATTCTGCCATCTGTAATACAAAAAGCTTTACGTGAGAATGATGCACTTAAAGATGACGATATTGACTTTTTATTAACCACTCCAGCCCATGTTGGTTTTTACCATAAAGTAAAAACTATCACGAGCGCATCTCCCCTATCGATTGTAAACTGGCTAAAAGGACCTTATAGCGCACTACTCAATGAACAAAATTGCACCTTTTCAGCCCCCCCAGTATCTGCAAAAATCATAGCAAAATTACTAAAGCTTCTTGATGATAAGAACCTATCTTCAAAACTTGCCAAAAATATCATGTTTGATTTAGTCACAACAAATAAATCGTTTGAGGAGCTCGTCGCTCAAATCAATTTTAAGCCCGAAACTGATAACGATAAGATTAAGGCCATCGCCTTAGCAACTATCCAAAAACATCCGGAGCAAGTTAAGGATTTTCATTCTGGAAAAGAAAAAATATTGTCTTTTTTTATAGGACAAGTCATGAAAGAAACCAAAGGACAAGGTTCTCCTGAAACAATTAATGCTATCGTACGTGAGTTACTTAAGAACAACTAGGTATCGTACCTAACATTGACTTTGTTCATCTTGCCCGAAATGAAATGTATTTTATAAAACGAAACTGCGCTTTAGTGATCTGATCATTAAAGACCACTAGCGTTAATTTGGAACTATCAGACTTTAAAGTCAACAAAAAAAACAATCCCGCTCTAAATGTAACCTCTCCTTTCTGATATTTTTGCTCAAGTCCCTCAACATCGATTAGCCACCAAAAGCCCTCTCGGTAAGATAATTGAAGATATTTAGATTGCGGCTTTGGATAGCGACATATAGAATACAACCCCCAAAACAATACCACCGTGAAAGCAACCTTAACGATCGACAACAAAGCGCTCTGCCAAACGATAAAAAAACCCAATGCCTCAAACAGCAACATTATCTTAAAATAGTCGCTTGAAATCCTAAAAATTATCTTGGTGTCTGATGAGGTCAACAATATCCATTAACTCCCTATTCATAGGACTTTCATATCCCATAAACCATGCATATAAATCAGGATCTGGAGACGTTAATAAACTCTCGAAGGATACCAAATCTTGTTCAGATAAAGTCTCTAAGTGTTTTTTTGAGAATTTTTCTAAGATTAAATCTAACTCCAACATGCCTCGCCTACAATGCCAATTGATTTTTGCTTTTCTTTCTGGTGTTAACATGTTGGCTCTCTTAGTATTAACTTTTTAACATTAGATGCTACACTAGCCCATCATAAAACAACAAGCATTTAGCTATGACTTCATTTAGCCATTTTTCTGTCAACTCTCGTCCTTATTCTTACCTAGATTCGTTATCCATTGAATTATATTTTGATAAAAAGAAGAATTATTTGTTTGATCTATCCTATATGGGTCTTATCAATATCGATGGTGAACGTGCATTAGACTTCCTTCAAGGACAGTTTACCACGGATGTCAGGGAAGTGAAGCAAACGTTGATGCGGCCTGGGGCTCTTTGTAACCTTCAGGGACGTATTTTAGCTTTGGCTGACATTTTGCAAAATACTGCCTCTCAATACTCGCTCACGTTACCACTTGATCTCGTATCAAAAACACTCAGTTCACTTGAAAAAGTTGCTTTGCTTTCCCGGGTTAAAATATCCCCGTTAACAGATGTAAAAATTCTCGGATTTTATTTACAAAATCCACAAGATATTTCGCCAAACCACCTGCCACTTCCATCTGAACAATACGCTGTAGCACAAAGCCCAAACCTTACTTGCTATGCAATAGCAGAGCAATTATATTTAATTTTGGTTCCAAAAGAGCACCTCCCCAACCTTCAGCATGAGTTTATTGAACACCATCAATTCAGAGGGTCTCTTGCATGGCATCTTCTGAAACTTCAACATAACCTTGTTGAAATTTATCCTGAAAGTCGCAGTTTATTTTTGCCACATCGCCTAAGCCTCCACCTTAATCCAACCATTAGTTTTAATAAGGGTTGCTATAAGGGACAAGAAATCATCGCAAGAACACAATATCGCGCAAAACTTAAACATACATTCAGAAACTTCATCATAAAAACACCTAACACCCTTCGTTCAGGACTTGCGCTTTATGCTCAAAATGGTAAGCAAGAGGTTGGAGAAATCATTGATTATTCTCCACTTGGAGAAAATCAATCGCTTATTTCAACAAGCATTTATATTGAATATCCCAAGATGGTATACCTTCAAGAAAATAGCGACCCTATAAATCTTGACGAAGTTCTTTGAAAAAATCAGATAACAGTGTACTGCATTCATGCTGCATCGGTCCTTCGTCAAGGATGATGCGATGATTTAGCAAAGTCCCATCCATTAAGTTATAAATCGAGCCCGCCGCACCCGCTTTAAAATCACGGGTCGCATACACAAGCCTTTTTATTCTTGCATGCACCAAAGCACCTGCACACATTGAGCAAGGCTCAAGAGTGACATAAAGCGTTGTATTCAAAAGACGATGATTTTTCTTGAGTTTTGCAGCGTCTCTAACGGCTTGGATTTCAGCGTGTAAGGTAGGATCGTTGTTTTCAATCACCTGGTTAAACCCACGCCCAATGATTTCTCCAGACGCATCAACCAACACTGCCCCAACCGGAACCTCACCCTGCTTTCTGGCCATTTGTGCTAACAAAAAGGCTTCTTTCATAAAATAATGATCGTTCATTCCCATTCTATTGTAGCAGGAGGTTTTCCAGAGATATCATAAACGACACGCGAAACACCTTTGATTTCGTTGATAATACGATTGGATACTTTGCCCAAAAATTCCCAGGGCAAATGAGCCCAAACAGCTGTCATAAAGTCTACTGTTTCAACAGCCCTTAGACAAATAACATGATCATAGCGTCGTCCATCACCCATTACCCCGACACTTTTAACAGGCAAAAAAACGGCAAACGCTTGGCTCACTTTTTGATACAAACCTGCTTGATGCAATTCATCGATAAAAATATCATCGGCTTTTCTTAAAATATCCGCGTACTCTTTTTTAACTAACCCCAAAATTCGAACGCCAAGTCCTGGGCCTGGAAAAGGATGCCGATAGACCATCTCAGAGGGAAGACCAAGCTCCAAGCCAAGCTTTCGAACTTCGTCTTTAAACAACGATCGAATGGGTTCCAGTAATTTTAACTTCATATGCTTTGGTAAACCTGCAACATTATGATGTGACTTTATCACCTCTGAGGCACTATTGGCGCTTGTTGCAGCAGATTCAATCACATCTGGGTAGATCGTTCCTTGAGCAAGCCAAGTAACACCTTCGATACGACTAGCTTCTTCATCAAATACTTCAATGAATGTTCGACCAATGATCTTTCGCTTCTGCTCTGGACAATTAACACCAGATAGTGCCTTCAGGAATTTATCTTCAGCCTCAACTGCGATGATATTGATACCCATGTTATCTTTAAACATTTTAAGCACATGTTGAGCTTCGTTTAGTCTAAGAAGCCCCGTATCAACAAAAACACAAACGAGGTTTTCGCCTATTGCTTTATGCAGTAGTGCTGCCACAACAGAAGAGTCAACTCCACCTGAGAGCCCAAGCAGTACTTTTTCAGACCCTACATGATAGCGAATGGATTTAATCACCTCATCAGCAATTTGCTTTGGCCGCCAAGTGTTATTTGCACCACATATATTTAAAACGAATCGTTCAAGGATCCGCGCGCCTTGACGGGTATGGGTTACCTCAGGATGAAATTGTAAACCATACAGACGACGAGTTTCATCAGCCATGCCCGCAATTGGCGCATGTGTGGTATTACAGATAGCAGCAAAACCTGGTGGAAGTGACGTTACTTTGTCCCCATGACTCATCCAGACATCTAGTAACGCAGTACCATCTTCACTTACTTCATCTTCTATTTGACTTAATAGTGCACTCTTGCCGTGCAATTGTAATTTTGCATAACCAAACTCTCTTACAGCTGAACTTTCAACCCGTCCCCCCATTTGCTGGGCCATCGCTTGCATCCCATAACAAATCCCAAGCACCGGTACGCCCTCAGAAAATACCCAATCTGGTGCTTGTGGATTAACTTTTTCAGTTACCGTAGCAGGACCGCCTGACAAGATAAAACCACAAGGATCTAGTTTTTTTATAGCATCAACAGATGTATTAAAGTGAACAATTTCGCAATAAACACCTATTTCGCGCACTCGACGTCCTATAAGCTGCGTATATTGGGAACCGAAATCAAGAATAAGGATGGGACGCTGTTTAAGACTAGTCATAGGAATCTATTTGATAATTCGGTGCTTGTTTAGTAATACTTACATCATGAACATGAGATTCTCGCATGCCAGCATGACTGACCTCCACAAACTCAGCTTTTTTGTGAAGTAACTCAATCGAGCCACATCCTGTGTAACCCATGCAAGAGCGTAAGCCCCCTAAGATTTGTTGAATAATAGTTTGGATAGGACCCTTATAGGGTACGCGCCCTTCAATTCCCTCAGGAACTAATTTATCAGCACCTTGCAAAATATCTTGAAAATATCTATCGCTAGAACCTTGGGTTTGAGACATCGCCCCGATGGAACCCATACCGCGATAACTTTTGTAAGTTCTACCTTGATACAGCTCTATCTCCCCGGGTGATTCTTCACTTCCAGCAAACATTCCACCCAACATAACGGTGGCCGCACCTGCAGCCAAGGCTTTACATACATCACCAGAAAAACGAATGCCTCCATCAGCGATGATAGGGATTTCACCATTAAGCCCTTCTGCAACATTTGCAATTGCAGTAATTTGAGGTACACCCACACCTGTAACGATACGTGTTGTACAAATAGAACCAGGTCCAATCCCAACCTTAACAGCATCAGCACCTGCTGCAGCTAGCGCTTTGGCAGCATCAGCTGTTGCAATATTGCCACCGATGACTTCTACTTGTGAGTAATGCGTCTTTATCCATTTTACGCGCGCTAAAACTCCCTCAGCATGTCCATGTGCGGTATCAACAATAATGACATCAACCCCTGCATCAACCAAGGCGCCTACACGTTCCTCGGTTCCTTCACCCACCCCTACTGCGGCACCCACTCTAAGCTGCTCAGCAGGGTCTTTTGAGGCAAAAGGATTTTCTTTTGCTTTTTGAATATCCTTAACAGTAATTAAACCACGTAGACAAAATGCTTCATTCACTACCAATAATTTTTCAATTCGGTGTTTATGTAATAGACTTCTAACCTCCTCACGACTTGCCCCTTCTCTCACCGTGACCAAACGCTCTTTTGGGGTCATAACATTAAGGACAGGAAGCGCTAAGTTAGTTTCAAAACGAATATCTCGGCTGGTAACAATCCCTATCAACTGCTCACCTTCAACAACAGGCACGCCAGAAAAGTTATATTTGGTCATCAATTCGAGAAGCTCTTTAACCGTAAGTGACGGCGGTACAGTGATGGGATCTCGCACCATCCCACTTTCAAATTTCTTAACTTTTCGTACTTGCTCAGCCTGTGCGCTTATAGTCATATTCTTATGAATAATACCAATTCCACCCTCTTGGGCTATGGCAATCGCTAAGCGCGCCTCGGTGACTGTGTCCATCGCTGCAGACAGTAAGGGCATATTTAGTTCGATTGAACGAGTCAAGCGGGTTTTAAGAGAAACTTCTTTGGGCAAGATGGTTGAGTGGGCAGGAACCAAAAGTACATCATCGAAAGTTAATGCCTTTTGAATAATGGGCAAGCTCATAGCACACACCGGTAATTGGTTTAACCAGTCATTATACAATCATTTGTTGAAATGGAGAATTAATAATTTGTAGATATATAACAGGATGTTCCATATCATTGCCCTAACAATATTTCCTGAGAAAGGGTCTTAAATATTACACAAATATGCTATGAAGTACCCACGAACCATGGCTTGTCCAAGGTATCCAGAGATTTCCTGGATGACGCGGACAATCCGCGTCACGTTGGCGCTTTCGAGCAATTGTCAAAACGCCCTATCACTTCAGGTTATTTAATCAATTATTGTCTATATTTAACATAAGGTTTATAAGGGTTTTTATGATGGCACCCGCTGATGAAGATCGCTTGCAAGGGATGGCGCAGTTGCTAAGGCAAGCGCAATTATTGGAAAAAGAACAAGCGCTTCAATATCAACAATTAGCAAGCTCACAAAAAATAAGCTTGCAACAATACCTTATCACTAACAACATCTTGAAAGCAGCAGTAATAGCCTTGGCTGTATCCGACAATTATGGACTTCCGTTGATTGATCTCGATAGCATTGATCCTGAATCCATTCCATTATCACTTGTCAGTGACAAACTCATCAAGCGACATTTTATGGTCCCTTTGTTTAATAGAGGAACCCAAATTTATCTAGCAACAGATGATCCAAGTAAACATGCTGCTCTTAAAGAAATCCAATTTCACACAGGATTATATGTTAATCCGGTGGTAGTTGAGACAAACAAACTATATGAACTCATTGATAAATTATTACATCAAAAAGAAAGCCAAGGTCTGTCCGATTATTTTGAAGAATCTCAAGATTTAGAAGGACTTGAGTTTAGTGCTGATGACGATGATAAAGAACTCGATGCCTCGGTGGTAACAAATGACGATGCTCCTGTAGTCAAATTTGTCAATCGAATTTTAGTGGATGCGATCAAAAAAGGCGTATCAGATATTCATTTCGAACCTTACGAACGCGAATACCGCATCCGCTATCGACAAGATGGCTTGCTCAACGAAATTGCCTCACCACCAGTTAATCTCTCTAGCCGTATTTCAGCAAGAATCAAGATCATGTCCAGCATGGATATTTCCGAGCGACGTATTCCGCAAGATGGTCGATTTAAGATGAAACTTTCAAGCACACGCTCCATCGATTTCAGGGTTAGCAGTTGTCCAACCGTTGCTGGTGAAAAAATCGTAATGAGAATTTTAGATCCAGGTTCAGCAAAGCTTGGTATTGAAGCTTTAGGTTTTAGTACTAAGCAAAGAGATAACTTTGTGGAAGCAATTACCCGCCCCCAAGGAATGATCTTGGTGACAGGCCCAACGGGTAGTGGTAAAACAGTAACTCTTTATACTGCACTAAATATTTTAAACACCATAGAAAAAAATATCTCGACTGCAGAAGATCCTGTTGAAATAAAAGTGACTGGAATCAATCAAGTGAATATCAATCCTAAATCTGGATTAACGTTCTCAGGAACTTTGCGTTCTTTTCTAAGACAAGACCCTGATATTATAATGGTCGGTGAGATCCGTGATTTAGAAACAGCAGAAATTGCCATTAAAGCGGCACAAACGGGTCATTTAGTATTATCAACACTCCATACCAACAGCGCTGCTGAGACACTAACACGGCTTGTTAACATGGGTGTCCCTTCATTTAACATAGCAAGCTCGGTTAGTTTGATCATCGCCCAACGATTAGTCAGGAAACTTTGTGAACACTGCAAAAGCAAACGAGATGATGTAACAGAACATAGCTTGGTTGAGTTAGGCTTTGAAGAAGCTGAAGCACATGACATGCCTATTTATAAAGCGGTTGGATGCAAACAATGCGCCAACGGCTACCGAGGACGTATTGGTCTTTTTGAAGTCCTCAAAATGTCAAAACAATTAGGTCAAATGATCATGACTGGTTGTACATCGCTAGATATTTTGAAACAAGCGCAGTCAGATGGCATGCTCACGGTATATCAGGCAGGTCTTGAGAAGATCAAAGAGGGCGTTACTACAATTGAGGAAGTTAATCGCGTAACCGTTGAGTAACCACTATGAATCAGAAGAAAACTGACGAACTCACTGAATTTCAATGGGAAGGTGTTAATCGCGCCGGACAAAAGATGAAAGGCCTCATTGAAGCCAAAAGCTTAGTGCTCGCCAAAACAGAGTTGCGTAAACAAGGTATCTTGATTAAAAGAGTGTCCAAAAAAAGCAAATCCCTGTTTAGTAAGAAGAATAAAAAAATCAAAACGGGTGATATTACACTTTTTAGCAGGCAAATGGCGACAATGATTCAAGCAGGTATTCCATTAATACAGGCCTTCGATATCGTTGAAAAAGGACAAGCGAACCAGCGCATGAAAAAACTCATACAAGAGGTTAAAGTGGATGTTGAGTCGGGAACCACGCTTGCAGAAGCGTTACGCAAATTCCCAATATATTTTAATGATCTCTTTTGCAATTTAGTGGAAGCGGGCGAGAAATCTGGATCATTAGACATACTGCTAGACAAAGTCGCAACCTACAAGGAAAAAACTGAAACCATTAAAAAGAAAATCAAAAAAGCAATGACTTACCCCATGGCAGTGCTTGCGATTGCTTTTATCGTTTCTGCAGGATTACTCATGTTTGTTGTCCCCCAATTTGAAAGCCTCTTTAAAGGCTTTGGTGCTCAATTACCCGCACTCACTATGGGAGTGATTCAATTATCAAGAACATTTGAGCAGTATTGGTATATTATTTTTGGTGCAATCTTCGGATTAATATATTGGTTTAGCTATACTCTTAAACATTCGCCAGCATTTGCCGGTAAAGTCGATCAGTTCATGCTTAAAATTCCTGTCGTCGGAACCATTCTTGAGCAGGCGGCCATCGCACGATTTAGTCGCACACTTTCAATCACCTTCGCAGCTGGCTTACCTTTGATAGAAGCGCTCAAAGCAGTTGGCGGCGCTACAGGAAATATCATTTTTGCAAAAGCCACCGAAAAAATCAGTGAAGAGGTTTCAAGTGGTCTGCAATTGTATATGGCTATGGAGCATACCACGCTGTTTCCCAGCATGGTGGTGCAAATGGTTGCCATTGGTGAAGAATCAGGTAAATTAGAACAAATGCTTGGTAAGGTTGCTGATTTTTACGAAGAAGGTGTTGATAACGCTGTAGATTCACTTAGTAGTTTACTCGAACCTATGATTATGGCTATCTTAGGGATATTGGTTGGTGGGCTTGTCATTGCCATGTATTTGCCTATTTTTAAACTCGGATCGGTCGTCTAATGATAAATGAATTTATCTTGCAATTTCCCACTACCGCTTATGTATTATTCGGGGTGCTTTGTTTAATGGTAGGTAGCTTGCTTAATGTAATTATCTATAGGCTCCCTATAATGCTCCAAGCTGAGTGGTCCAAAGAGTGCCGAACGTTGCTTGACCTTCCTGCAGAAGAAACCCTCGGTGTAAATTTATTTTTACCTCGGTCTTTCTGCCCCAAATGTAATACGACCATCCCCTTTTGGTATAACATCCCTGTCTTAAGCTTTTGCATACTCTTAGGACATTGTCATTATTGTAAGGCTAGAATTCCAATTCGCTATTTAGTCGTTGAACTTACGTGCCTTGCGTTATCATTATATGCAACCTACTATTTTGGATTTCACCTATCACTTATTCCTATTTTACTTTTCATCTGGCTCATTATTTGCCTGTTCTTTATTGATTTAGATCATCAACTTCTTCCGGATAGTCTAACCTTAGGCTTACTGTGGATAGGTCTCATCGCCAATACCCAGCAACTATTCACCCCCTTACCTAATGCAATTTTTTGTGCAGCCCTCACTTACATGTTTTTATGGCTTTTTATTAAGCTTTTTTACCTTGTGACGGGTAAAGTTGGCATGGGGCATGGCGACTTCAAATTAATGGCTGCATTTGGAGCATGGTTTGGATTTTCAGGTGTCCTTTTGATTTTACTTGTTTCCTCAATCACTGGTGCTATTAGTGGGATATTATATCTAAAATTTACGAGTCAAACCCGTGAAACTCCTATCCCCTTCGGACCATTTCTTGCTATCGCAGGTTTAATTACCATGTTTTTTGGTGATATAATCGTCACATGGTATTTGCATTTATACAGATGATAACAATTCAATGAGTCACATCAATTTTACAACATTATCTGGGGTCAACATTTTTGAGAAATTGACCCTCTATGTACAACAACAGGCTGATTTAACCAAACCCAGAGGCCTCACTGTTCCTCTGGTAGTTCAAACAGAAACTCAGCGCGGTGAAAACTGTAAACTTGTGGCCTTAGCTAACGCTATTGAACATGCTGCACTTATAACAAACACACAACGTGTACCACTCTATAAAAATAAATCCAGCCCTGTATCTTTACGTCAGTTCGCTAAAACCTATGGATCAATGGTTGGTGAAATGTACTCCTTGGAATCTTTAAAAAGTACCTGTCAAGCTGCGGGCTTTATGAGCAAAGCATATGCACCAAAATCAGAAGAGAGCTATATCCTCACAATTATACAACTTATAGACGACAACCTTGCTCCCATCATTTTTTTTGATTTAGACAATACACGAGGTGAGCGATATGGACTTCCTAGAATGGGTGATGGTAAAAACGAACATGCTGGGGTTGTCGGAGGTTATTACACAAACGCACTCAATGAAACACACTTCATTATTCTTTATTGGGGCCAATATTACGATATCATCGCGAGGGAGCTTGCTCTCTCTTCAATCCATTCCTTAGCAGACAGGCGCGAAGTTGAGACTTTTTGCAAAGTGTTAGATCCTCAAGGCATCACCAAATGGGTGCTATTTGATCGCAGACATAAATTTGGTGCCGTCATGGAGGGTGTACCTCTAAGAACTGCCTCACCAATGAAACCTACAGATACAGCTTTAAAAGGAAAAATTCTCGTTGTCACCAACCCCATTGTGCCCAGTCCCTTTCCTTTTTTCTCACAACTTCCTGATATCAAATCTCAAGCAACAGGATTTCAATCTGAAGCTCCTGTTCATGCTTTTAAAGCCTGATCTTTTAACACACTCTAGTATTTTGTATACACAATCTGTGCATGAAAAAATTCTGTCATGTAAAGAGATACACAATATGGATTTGTTGAGGTTCATAAAGCTTCGAGACGAACTACCCGCCAAAAGTAAACGTATAAAACTCTATTCCAGGCATGCTCGATATGACCTCGAGGATCCCTTGCTCTAACCCAGGCAAGTCAAGCACCTCATAAAGCGCATGTCTATCCACCCTGATACTATCACCATGCACATCAGCACCTTGGTGCTTAGACAACGCCTGTCCATTCAATCGTAATTTGACTTCAACTGGCTTGCCTGTAGAATTACCAATTACCATGTATACATGACGTGCGCTAAAAGCAATTTTTAGAGATGCTAAATCCCGTGTGGTAACGATTCTATCAGGCAAAACTTGCCAGCCCCCTTCAAGCGCCCAGCCATTTCGGGTCAACTTACCAGGGAAGTGATAAGTTTTATCAACATCATGACTAAGTGCTGTGTTAAAATTACTCTCACCTCTTGCATAGCCTAAGTACGTCTCAGGCGTAATAAAAAAATCGTTGCCCAAACTTACTTCCTCTGAGGGCAATACACTACGACCTAATCCTAACAAATAAGCAATGTTATTTTGTATAACATCATAGTCGCCCTCACCAAAATGCTCATACACCACCTCCCCGACTTTGTTGATCAAATAATGTGCAGGCCAGTAGTGGTTTCGATAGTTGCGCCAAGTAACAAATTGATTATCAAGTGCTACGGGATATAAAATTCCATCACGCTTGACGGCTTGCTCAACATTACTTAACTTCTTTTCGAAATCAAATTCAGGCGCATGGACCCCAATGATCACCAAACCCTTATCATGATACTGCTGATACAAACTTTTTAAATAAGGGAGTGTGCGAAGACAATTAATACAAGAATAAGTCCAAAAATCCACCAACACCACCTTGCCTTTTAAAGACGAGATATCAACTGGAGGCGAATTGATCCATGCCTCAATTCCAGTGATTTTCGGTGCGGGGTAAGGCACCCACAATCCACTCTCCAGGGTATTAGCCGTACGAACTTGTGTTAATGGTACTTTATCTTGTACAAGATACCCTGCATCTTGGCTCACCAAGTAAAGTAAGGTCAAAATGAGTATCGTGCCCAGTGCTTGTCTAAAGAGTTGTGCGCGTTT
Organism: Legionella sp.; assembly: GCA_044233795.1. Lineage (GTDB taxonomy): Bacteria > Pseudomonadota > Gammaproteobacteria > Legionellales > Legionellaceae > JBIIJL01. Next base: position 15,816 of record JBIIJL010000026.1, read on the forward strand.
TTTAAAAAAAATGAACGTTGATTTAATTTTTAATCCATAAAAAACAATAATGATCATGGGCAGAATTGCGCCTAACGCAAAAGCCAGTAGTGTTAAGAAGCTTCCCCAAGAAGATTTTTGGATGGCGATTTGCACAATAATTGCAGCTAATATTGGCCCCGCACATGGTGTCCAGATGAAGGCGACCAAAGCCCCCATTATAATCCCTGAAAAAAAACCCTGCGAAGTCCCCATGGTGATTGAACAAAACCTACCCATAGCAGAAAATCGTTCGGTTATGCGGCTCATAAGAATAGTCAATCGATTTGAAAGTAAAACCACGCCCATCAAAAATAAAAAGACAAAAGCAACGTGCCTGATTAGGTTCAAATCAATACCTGTCCATTCTACGAGACCTCTCGCGAAAAAAGCAGTCAATGCAAAAGCTGTTGAAAACCCAACAATAATACCTAAGGGCTTTTTCTTAGAACCAGTCAAAGAGCCCGCCAAAATGATAGGCAAGATAGATAAAATGCACGGCGATAGTATGAGCGCGAAGCCTTCTAAAAATCCCAATACAATTGTTAACAAATCAACATTCATTGAGTATTTCCTTGGCTTTTGCTACCTTTTCTCGAAGTTTTGATTGGTAACTATCACAAAGGGTTAAATGAGCAAGTTTTCGCTGAGGTTTTGGTGCTTTACCATAAGAATGATAGTGTAACCCTTCTATTGACAATAATTCTTGTAGCTGATGAGGTGGCGTTCCTAAACAGTTTATCATCGTTGAAAATCCTTGTGCCTTTGTTGAACCCAATGGCCAACCTAAAATAGCTCTCAGGTGATTTTCGAATTGGGACGTTTCAGCGCCGTCAAGCGTCCAATGTCCAGAGTTATGGACACGTGGAGCAATCTCATTAACCAAAAGTTTGTCACCAACTAAAAAAAATTCAAGAGTCAAAACACCAACATAACGAAAAGCATTGAATATAGCGCGAGCATAACCTTCTGCAATACCTTGAAGACGTTCATCGTTGTAAGGCGCTTCAGAGAGACGTAAAATCCCTTCGCGATGCTGATTGTGCGTTAACGGATAAAATACCTCCTCACTTGTTTGGCTTCTAACGGCAATAAGAGACAGTTCAGCATCAAATGAAACAAATTGCTCAGCGACAAGTGCATTGTGTCCCATGTTCTCGATAGCTTCATTAGCACTGCGTTTATCTAGAATCAACTGTTGTCCCTTTCCATCATAGCCATTTCGAGTGGTTTTAAGAACAAGTGGGAAACCAAATGTATCTATTGCCTGCGTCAAGTCCTTCGCATTATCAATCGCCAAAAATCCTGTGGTGGGTATTCCTAAATGGTTACAACATGTTTTCTCAAAGATTCTGTCTTGAGTCATTCGCAAGACCTCAACACCTGGCTTTAGAGAAAATAATTTGGACAGGTGACTTACAGCATCTATGGGTAAATTCTCAGTTTCGATGGTCATCACACCAACACCTTCGCAGTGTCGAGCAATCTCGTCTACATCGTCAAAATGCGCCTGGATAACTTTTGTCACTTGACCTGCACAACATTCAGGCATGGGGTCAATGCAAATTACTTCAATGCCAAATGAATATGCAGAAATTGCTAACATTCTCGCTAATTGGCCACCTCCCAGTATGGCAATTTTCATGAGAAAGGAATTCGTGGGTCTGAATTTTCTAGCACACTCTTAGTCTGATCATTACGAAAATGGGACAATGAAGATGCGATAGGTTCATATTTGTTGGCAAGAATTGCTGCAGCAAGCAACGCGGCATTAATAGCACCAGCACGCCCAATTGCAAGAGTAGCAACGGGAATGCCTGCAGGCATTTGGACCATAGATAGCAATGAGTCTATTCCATTCAATGTCTTCGATTGAATTGGAACACCGAGAATAGGAAGCAATGTTTTGGCTGCAAGCATGCCCGGCAGATGTGCAGCTCCGCCGGCTCCGGCAATAATCACTTCGATCCCTCGGGCTTTTGCGCCTTCTGCATATTGAAACAATTTGTCAGGGGTTCGATGCGCAGAAACGATTTCTACCTCATATTGGATAGATAGTTTATCTAACTGGTGGGCTGCATGAAGCATTGTATCCCAATCACTTCTTGACCCCATCACCACACCCACCAACAACTCTTTTAGATGCATCGTGAAACTCAACCCTTATTATTGCGGTATTGTGCTAACTCGGAGAAAAATTCTGTTTTATTAAGCCCTAAAGCTGCAAAAATTTGTGGAACCCTGTCCCAGCTATTCTCTTGCTCAATGCTTGCAACAATCAAGTCAAAACCATGCTTTTTATCTGCTTCAACGCCCCATCCATTGATATAACTCAACCCCTCAAGACGCTTTGCTTCTACATGTTGATGCTTTTCAGCTACCTGTAAATAAGCATGTGCTTCTCCAAACAATCGCACAACTGCATGCCCATTAATGGGGCCTGCAAAAACTCCATTTTTCTGCAGATCGTCACGAAATTTTGCTTCTTCAAGGAGATCTTTACCCAGTATATACGCAGCATTGGCGTCTTCAAGTTCAGATGCTTTACGATAACACTCTTGAACCATTTCCCGTGCAAACGGAAATTTCTTACTCCCATGCAACCCTATATAAATAGCTGCAAGTTTATAATAGCCATCAATCTCTACTTTTAATGCTTGTTCACTCGGCTGATTATGGATCCGTGCTTGTTGAAAAGACTTTAACTTTTTAATTAATCGATTGATTTTAAAACGTTTCATAGACCACATATGTACCCCTCCATTCGATCTATAAAGAGCAAGATCATCATTATACGACAGATATAAGCCAGTGAAGTCCTATTAACCCCAAATAACATAACAACATAATCAGCATAAGTCGCAATACCAAAAGACTTGCGACTGACACATCATTATCTTTATTAATTCTTCCACTCGTTTGCTGTAATTCATCTTTATAAATTTTGTTATCGATGCGATTAGAACAATAATCAGCAACAAGAGCAAAGAATATAGCTGAGAAAAACAATATTAAACCAACGACGGTCCGAGGAGAAATTGTAGATAGACTAAATTTAATCCGAAGCCACTCCTCCCATATCACAAGAAACGAGGGAGTATTGTATTTCCAATTAAAAAACAGATGTGGTGCAATAAATAAAATAAACGCAAACAGTAACAGGCTTGCAACCAGTGAAATCAGGCCAATAATAAATAACTTCCTGTCCTGTTGATACCTATCGTGCTCCATATTTATCCCGGTTTAATGTATTAAACAAGGCTTGCTTTTAACGCAAGTCATGTGCATCATAACCCCATGATTTTAATCAACATACCAGATACCACACTGATTGCAAAGCCTTGAGGAGAAAAAGAATGAAGCGTTTTGTATTTATCATTTCAGATGGTACTGGGATCACGGCAGAATCTTTAGCTAACAGCCTGCTGACTCAGTTTGGGCATATTGAATTTGAAAGAGTAACTGAACCCTATATCGATTCAATAGACAAAGCCGATATTTTTCTTAGTACAGTCAAAACCTGTTATGAACAAACCAGCATCAAACCAATTATCTTCATGACCATTGTCGACCCTGATATCAATAGCCACATCAAACAAACAAATGCTCGCGTCTTTGACTTATTCAATACCTTTCTTTACCCACTGGAACAAGAACTAAATACCAAATCATCTCATACTGTAGGACTCACTCATGGGGTAGCCAATCTTGCTATCTATAACCATAGGATAGATGCCGTTAATTACACATTGGATCATGATGATGGAATACAAACGCACAATTATGATAAAGCAGACATAATTCTTGTTGGGGTATCTCGCTGTGGTAAAACACCAAGCTGCCTGTACATGGCGTTACAATTTGGGATTTATGCTGCCAACTACCCTTTTACCGATGACGATTTAGCTGATATTCGCCTGCCTGCGACTCTAAAACCTTACAAGAAAAAGCTCTTTGGCTTAACCATTAACATCGAACGGCTGCAACAGATTCGTAATGAACGGCGCCCAAATAGCCAATATGCATCTATTGAACAATGCCGAATTGAGATAGGAGAGGTCGAATCAATGTATCAACGTGAGAAAATTCCATACCTTGATTCAACACGCTACTCAATTGAAGAAATTGCCACAAAAATCATGACCACTGCGGGTCTCAAACGCAAAATCTAGACACCCCACATCGCCATAAAATCGACCACGGACATGGCAGATAACGTATTAGTGTCACTCATTTTATTAACGATTTCTGCTATTTTTTGTTCAGAAAACTGTGTAGCCAAATTAGCTTTAAATTTACTCATCAACACATGAGATCCTTCTGCTCTTCTGCGCCTATGACCAATCGGATATTCGACCGTGATAGTGTCACTTTCAGTCCCATCATTAAAGTAAAGCTTAATACTATTGGCAATTGACCGTTTTTCGGCCAATAGATAGTCCTCAGAAAATTGTTGATTTTCAAGCACTAACATTTTGTTTCGTAACTGATCTATTCGCGGATCAGCTGCCATTTCATCCTCATAATGCTTGGCATTTAAATCACCATATAGCAACCCAATGGCAACCATGTATTGAAGACAATGGTCTCTGTCGGCAGGATTATGCAAAGGACCTTGTTTACTGATAATGCGAATCGCCGATTCATGGGTCTTAAGCTCAATTTTTAAAATATCATTAAATCTTTTTTGCACCAAGGGATGTAAAGCAACAGCACATTCTATTGCTGTTTGCGCATGAAATTCTGCCGGAAAAGATAGTTTAAACAAGACATTTTCCATAACATAACTACCGTAAGGGCGTTGGAATTTGAAAGGCTTTCCTTTAAAAAGCACATCATAAAAACCCCAAATAGGTGCAGTCAAAGCACTTGGATAGCCCATCTCACCTGCTGCTGTCATAAGCACAAGTCTCACAGCTCTTGATGTTGCATCACCTGCGGCCCATGATTTCCGAGAGCCTGTATTCGGTGAATGTCGATATGTGCGCAAACTTTGCCCATCAACAAGTGCCTGAGAAATCGCCCGCTTCAAAAAATCTTCATCGCCACCTATAAGCATTGCGCTCACTGCAACACTTGCTATTTTGACTAATAAGACATGATCAATACCCACGCGATTAAAACTGTTCTCAAGAGCTATACAACCTTGTATTTCGTGAGCTTTGATCATTGCTGTTAAGACGTCGTGCATCGAAAGACTCGACTCACCTCTTTGTTGTCGTTGACGAGATACATAGTCTGACACGGCCAAAATTGCACCAAGGTTATCTGAAGGATGTCCCCACTCTTGCGCAAGCCACGTGTCATTAAAATCTAACCAACGTACCATGGTACCAATATTAAACGCCGCCTGGACTGGATCTAGTTCATAGGAGGTCCCAGGAACACGTGCACCACCGGACAGGATAGCACCTTTCACAATAGGGCCTAGTAGTTTTGTACACTCAGTAAAATTCAGTGCCAACATGCCACAGCCAAGTGTATCCATCAAACAAAGACGAGCTGTTTCATACGCTTCATAGCTATCAATATTTGTCGTAAGAACATATTCAGCAATATCTTTAATGACAACATCGTAATCAGGCTTATTGTTATCGTTTGCACATATATGCATACTATATTCTCTCATCTAAAGGGAGGTAAGACCTTTGCTCGGGGCCAATATACTCGGAAGTAGGCCTTATCAAACGATTGTCTTCGCGCTGCTCGAAAACATGCGCAGACCAACCGGTAATCCGTGATATCACAAAAATTGGGGTAAATAATGGTGTAGGAATCCCTGCATAGTGATAAGCGGATGCACTGTAAAAATCTAGATTAGGAAATAATTTCTTCTTACTCCACATTACTTCTTCGATGCGCTCCGAAACGTCATACAATAAGGTATTGCTCTGTGCCTGTGCTAATTTTTTTGACCATACCTTGATAATGTCTGAGCGAGGATCACAATCAGTGTATACACGATGACCAAAACCCATGATCTTGGCTTTTTGTGTTAACATCTCTGTAAGCTTCATCTCAGCCTCATCTGGACTTTTAAAGCGCTCGATCAAGTCCATTGCCGCTTCATTGGCTCCTCCATGCAATGGACCTCGCAAAGTACCGATGGCACTTGTTATCGCTGAATAAAAATCAGCAAGAGTCGCTGCTGTAACCCGAGCTGCAAAAGTTGAGGCATTAAACTCATGTTCTGCATATAAAATCAACGAAACATTCATCATATTGCTAAGGATTTTTTCAGGCTTTTGACCGTGCAAAAGGGTAAGAAAATGTCCTCCTGTTGTTGGCTCTGTGCTTTCACCATTGATTTGTTGGCCTTTAAAATGATAAGCGTACCAATAACAAAGCATCCCTGGGAATATCGCCAGTAACCTATCAGCAATATCATGCTGCTCAGTAAAATTATTTTCAGGAAGAAGCGTGCCCAGCATCGAGCAACCCGTACGAAGGACATCCATCGGATGCGTTGTTTTAGGAATGAGTTCTAATACTCTCTTCAACGCTGACGGCAGTGGTCTTAAGCTCACCAATCTATCTATGTAGGCTGAAAGTTCGACCCGATTAGGTAGTTTATTATAGAGAAGAAGATAGGCAACCTCCTCAAAGGTCGCATGTTCTGCCAAATCATTGATTGAATATCCGCGATAATTGAGACCCTTCCCTTTGAGTCCAACGGTCGCAATGGCGGATTGTCCTGCCACTACACCAGCTAAACCCGCACTATTCGTTACCATCCTCTTCCTCCATTAATTGGTCAACTTTTTGTTCGAACTCATGATATTTTAAAATGTCGTATAATTCATCCCGAGTTTGCATAGAGCTAAGCATCGATTGCTGTGTTCCTTCCCTTACTATAGAGCGATAGACACCCAATGCTGCGAATGACATTGCTCGAAATGCACTTAAAGGATACAAAATCAACCCAACTCCAGCCTGACTCAAAGCATCTCGAGTAAAAAGCGGTGTTAAACCAAACTCAGTCATATTAGCAAGGACAGGCACATCAAGGGCCATAGTGAAAAATCGATACTCATCAAGCGTTGAAAGAGCTTCAGGAAAAATCATATCAGCTCCCTGCTCGACATAATAAAGTGCTCTATCTAGAGCCGCTTGTTTGCCCTCAATTGAATAAGCATCAGTTCGAGCCATGATGACAAAATCACTAGAAATTCTTGCATCAACAGCGGCTTTAATTCTATCGCCCATTTCATACATCGAAACAATACATTTGTTTGGGCGATGCCCACAACGTTTGCTAGTCACTTGATCTTCTATATGAACCGCTGCAACAAACGCTCGCTCCAAGGACTGAATGGTTCTGGTAATCCCTAGTGCATTTCCAAAACCAGTATCCACATCAACTAACAGCGGTAAATCAGTAACTTCAGTTATTCGTCGAGCATCAGTTAATACATTTGCAAGTGAAGTCATGCCCAGATCAGGAAGCCCATATGATGCATTTGCAACACCCGCCCCAGAAAGATATAGCGCTTTACCTCCCGTTGACTCAGCAAGCATTGCAGAATAAGCATTAATTGTGCCGAGCACTTGCAGTGGAGAAGAAGATTTGACCAACATCCTAAAACGAAGGCCAGGTGAATACTTTGTCATTATTCAATCCTTGATACTAAACAACAATTTTTATCATGTCACCTCTTCGATAGCAATCATTGTCGATATGGGTTTTATCAAAAAATCAAATGTCCCTTCGAGTACCACCTACAGCGTCCAGATAAGGCTACTTCATTATCAAACACCTCGCAAAAAACATCCCCTCTGCGCATCAATCCTTGTCGGCCATGTAGTTTTGTTTTATCCAGTTGCTCCCCCCAATATGGCGCTAATACCGAATGTGCTGAACCTGTCACTGGATCTTCTGCAATATGATGCTTTGGATAAAAACACCGAGAGTAAAAATCAACCTCACTACTTTTGGCCGTTAGAATTAGACCTCGCTTGGGTAACCTGGCAAGCTTTGTTAAATCAATCTGCGCTGACATTACCTGTTTTTCATTTGAAAGTACAACAAGGTAATCCAAAGTACTAGAAAAAACACCCTGCAGAGGCTGATCAATGATTTCGACAAAATTATGAGGGGTATCGATAGGAGAGTAACTCAATCGTGGAAAGATCAAAGTCAACAGATCCCCTTTTTTATGCACTTTAAATTTTCCACCTAAAGTAGAAAATTCTACCGTGTTTTTGTGAGATTTCTTTAACTCAATCAATAAAAATGCAGCTGCTAATGTAGCATGACCACACAAATTAACTTCACCATTTGGTGTAAACCAGCGGATTTGAAAACCTACGTCCTTATCACCAATAATAAATGCCGTTTCTGATAGATTATTTTCCGAAGCGATGGCCTGTAATAACTCATGATTGAGCCATTCATCAAGTAAGCAGATTGCAGCTGGATTACCGTAAAAAACTTTATCAGTGAATGCGTCGATTTGATAAATTTCGATCTGTTGCACAACTTTCCTCGTCAACGAGAAACAACACGAGGAGGTTAACTTTCCCTCATTTAAATATCAAGTGCAGCCGTGATATTTTTAATTTCTTAGTGATAGTGTTGAAATAGATATCAATGGCCCCCTATTATTGACAATTTCTATAATTAATATAACGGGCATATTTAGCACATATAGCAAGCTTGATACCGTCCTCAGTCAACTTGGCTATTGCCCAATTGATTTGACGCAACATTTTTGGCTCACCTTCTTTGACAAGAAAACCAAAGAACACGTGTGGAAATTCTATAGGAGAAATGTATAAGTCATCACGCTTTGAGTCTTCAATATAAGATTGTGCAGTGCCTAACAACATAAAGACACCGCGCACCTTACCCGCATCTAATAAATCAACTGCTTTGCCAACGGTATAAGGTTGAGATACTACGTTAAGCTTTGAATGTCGAGCATAGTGTTCTGCTGTTGAACCACCAAATACGGCTATGGGCTTACCATTAATCGAACTAGCAGTAGATAGCTCTTGGTCCACGTTCGTGATATTCGTTACAAAACTTGCGGTGAAACCTGCAAAAAAGGTAAAAAATGTACCTGTACATGCCAAAACCCAGAAAATAGACGCAACCCTTACAAATCTTGTTTGAGGAAATAAAGGCGGTTTACTGACCCTATTCACAAAACTGAGCGTTAAAAGAATTTCCATCACTTGAAGATATGATCTTCCTTTCAGTTCGATTCGATCACGCTCAAAATACCAATAAATGTGCAGATACAACGCATACAACAAAATCAAACATATCAACACCTCAACAGTGCGCCCTTCGAAAACAAGATCTAAACGCTCTAAGAAAGAAAGATGGATTTTTTTTGCAAGCAAAACATATTGGCCGTCAAAATATGGTACAGTAAAATCAGAGGTTTTAATTCGATCTGATGAAATACCAATTGGTCCAATAGCAACATCAACGCTACCATTTTGTATTGCAGTAGTTGCAAGATTGGAGTTTTGACCAATCAATACATAATTGCATTTGTAGTGATTAATCCTCGCAACTGCTTGCCATAATTCAAAGGCAAGACCCTGGATATTGCCAGCAACATCGTAATAACTAAAAGGATGAATAGCGACTAATCCAACCGTCAAATTAGTTTGCTTAGTAGCTTTGATATCTTCAGGTTGTTCTTCTCTTAACTCCTTTAATGCACTTCTAAATACTGTAGCCGAAGAATCTTCTTGCGGAGGCCGGTCACCGGAGGGCTTGTTCTGCTGAACAGGATCCAGAGAATAAGCCAAGGATAATTTAAAATACAGAACAAACCAAAAAATCCCTTTTAAAGTTATACTATTTTTTGAT
>JBIIJL010000063.1:0-12106 GCA_044233795.1 Legionella sp.
ATCGAGAAAAAAAATCCAGCATCCAATCCCCCTCAAATCACATTGTTAAATACTATTTCGTCCCTTCTTCGTATTATATTGAATGTATACATAGTTTCACTAACATGCAAACTAACGTGATATTTAATGATTGTATAGGTAACGTCCCAAAATTTATTTAGGGTCTTTTGGCAATTGCTCTAGAACGTCTGGGTGACAAGGCTTATCTGCGTTATCCAAGATATTTCTGGATGCCGTGGACACTTTAGAACATTTTCCAAAACAAATTGTTAACAAACCCTAGGCTAAAAATAACCATTTTTAACGCTTCACATGCTTCATCAACCGTTTTTTTCTTTTAATTTGCCGAGCAGATAGCTTGTTTTTTTTATCCTTGTACGGATTGTTACTATCTTTAAATTCTAATTTTAATGGTGTACCAATCAACCCTAATTGTTTAGTAAAACCACTTGATAAATAACGTTTATAGCTTTCTGGAAGGGATGCAAGTTGATTACCATGAATAATAATCAGTGGAGGATTGTGACCGCCAATATGAGCATAGCGAAGTTTGATTCTCCGCCCGTTAACAAGAGGTGGAACATGTTGGGTTACCAAGTCTTGCAGCAGTCGTGTGGCTTTTGGTGTGGATAACTGTTGGGTCGCCGAAGCATATGCCTGCAGGATATCTTTGAAGATCCCACCTACACCACTCCCATGTAAAGCAGAAATATATCTAACTTTTGCAAAATTCGCAAAGTGAAGGCGGCGAGCAAGTTCTTGCTTTATATGCTCTTTATGGTCCTGATCTTGACCATCCCATTTATTCACCAAAATTACCAAAGCCTTACCTGCCTCAATAATAAAGCCTAAAAGATGTAAATCTTGATCAGTTAAACCATCTTTGGCATCCAATAGCATCAAACATACATTCGACTCTTTAATTGATTGTAGTGTTTTGATAACTGAAAATTTCTCAATTGCCATATCTACGCGAGAGCGCCGCCTTACACCTGCTGTGTCGATAAGAATATATTGTTGATTATCTCGTTCAAAGGGAATCGAAATACTATCCCTTGTGGTTCCAGGCATGTCATAAACAACCACCCGCTCCTCACCTAAAATCCGATTTATCAAAGTAGACTTACCAACATTGGGTCTTCCTGCAAACGCTATTTTAATCCCGACCGATGTAGCGTTTATAGACTCTGCGGTTTGAAAAGTATCTGTTACAGTAGAAAGTAAGGGTTGCAATCCCCTCCCGTGTGAAGCCGAAATTGCATAAACATGAGCAAAACCTAAAGATTGAAAATCAGCTGTCGCGATATCCTCATCCATACCATCAGCTTTGTTCACCACAAGATATATCGGTTTATGAATTTTTCTAAGACGATTAGCAATACTTACATCAATAGCCGTAAGACCCGCTCGGCCATCAACTAGGAAAAAAACACCATCTGCCTCATCCAACGCAAATTGTGATTGTTTAGACATTAGGGCATCTACTGCAATATCTTCCACCCCTACACCACCAGTATCAACAACAATGAAGGGCTTACCTCCAAAAGATGCATCACCATATTGTCTATCGCGCGTTAAACCTGGAAAATCAGCAACTAAAGCGTCCTGTGTACGAGTTAAGCGATTAAATAACGTCGACTTCCCGACATTTGGCCGCCCAACGAGAGCAATTACGGGAATCATGAGGTCATCTCACAGAAAATCGGTACAGTTTACCATTTGCAGTCATGACAAATATCTTGTTATGAACAACAGCAGGAGAAATATCAATAGGACCATTTAGCTTTGTTCGAGCAATAAGCTCACCTGTTTGCTTATCTAGAAGATGAAGATATCCGGTTCTATCTCCCACTACAACCGTTGTAGCTGTCAATAATGGCTCTGTTAAACCCCTCGCCTTCAAAGCAAGTTGCTTCCATTTAACCAGACCACTTTGCCTATCAAAAGCCCATAAAACATCACTACTGTCAGTCACATACAAAGTGGAACCATCCATCGCCATATTTTTATATACCGAAAGTGGCTTTCTCCAATTAAATTCACCATTTGCTAATGAAAGAGCACCAACATAGCCTTGGTAGCTCGCTAAATATGCTACTTTATCTCGCACAATCGGATCTGCATCAATATCAACCAAACGTTCTACATCACTCGATCCACTCGCGTAGGCGATACTTCGCTGCCAAACAAGACGGCCAGTATTAATATCAATTGCATCTAGTTTGCCGTCAGAAAAACCAACGACTGCAAATCCACCGAGAATTACCGGAGAGGAACTAGCTTTCAAAATTAAACTAGGCGCACCATGTTCGGACATCCATAATTTTTTGCCATTCTTAAGTGAGAACGCATATAAATTACCGTCTATCGTCTTGATGATAATTTTATTATCAACAATCACCGGCTTTGAAAGCGCATCTCCAGAGACTTTAAGTTCCAGTAAGTCAGCACCGTCTTCCTGGCGAAGAACAATAACCGAAGAACGAGCAGTCCCGATCGCGACATACCCTTCCTTAACTGTGGGGCCGCTGACCACACCCTGTTTTATAGTTCGTGTCCATTTGAGACGACCTTTTGCTTGATCAAAAGCCTGCACAACGCCATTCGCATTGGCAATATATACATTTTGACCTTGAATAGAAGGTTTTAATTTAAGATAAGTACTTGCTTTTCCAGAAGCAGCGAGACCTTGAGACCAACGCTCTTGCAGGCGTACTTTTTGCTTAATTTCAGGCAATGCTGAAGGTTGTGGTGTATTATCCTTGCCTAAAAGATAATCATCCACATAGGAACATGACTGCAATATTAACAACAAAACGACAACACCTAACGATCGACCAACAACAAACATAATACTCCACCATCTTTTGCTATGCTGACTCTGACTCTTTATCCTCAATATTCATAGATTGGGTCATTGCAGCTAATTCATTTGTTTTCATTTCCAAGAACAGATTCCCAATCCCATTGACCTTCGCCTCAGAAACAGCCCTACGATACTCAAGAACTGCTTTGTCATACTGACCGATTGCAGCATAAATATCACCTCTTAATTCATTCACAACGGGCGTGTAAGCAACACTATTCACTGAAGCAAGTTCTGCAAGTGCTTTATCATATGCTTTTTCAGCGACATAAATTCTAGCTAAACGCACTTTAGCAACTTGCTGAATTGACATCATCTTCGAATGTAGAGCAACATACCGAAGTTCTTCCTCAGCTTTAGGAAGTTTCTCACGTAATGTATCAATTTTGGCGAGCGTCAATCTTGCAATGTCTGCATAAACCGTATTGCCATAATCACTTAACAATTGATTTGAATAAGCCCTCACCCCGCGATTATCCTGATTTGAAAACGCCAGCATGAGATGCTCATACGCCATTGATGCCTGTTCAGTTATTTTATCTTGATGCCAGTGGTAATATTTAAACCCTGCAACTGAGAGTAATATAAGTGATAACAAAATGGTTATGATATTATTATATTTTTCCCACCATTTTTTTATAACCTCAATTTGTTCAGTTTCTGTCATATACACTGACATGCTCTTCCCCCAAAATTCGATACGACTCACTTATCAACAGGAGTAATATACTCCCTTTTTACCAATTCCCCAACAACCCTGTAAGTATAAATTTTGTGCTGACGATAACTTATCCCCCATCATTTATTTCAACATCGCTTCAACCACTTCTTCTAACTGATTCAACGGCACAGTTAACTGGTCTATGTGCTGACGTAAATCTTTAATACTGATAGTTTGGTTGTTAATTTCATCACTCCCAAGGATCAAGGCTAAGCGCGCGCCACTCTTATCAGCTTTCTTAAACTGACTTTTAAATCCCCCTCCAAGAGTATTAACAACAACACGCCAATGAAACGATGAAGCCCTTAACGACTCTGCTATCAATAAGGCTTTCGGCATGGCAACTTGATCATCAACCAGAATGAAAAGGTCAGGTGAGCGTTCTGCATGGGCTGCTAAATCGAGTGCGTCTCTAAGTAACATCAGGCGCTCAACACCCAATGCAAAACCAACGGCAGGCGTTGGTGTCCCACCCAATTGCTCTACCAAACTATCATAACGACCGCCAGCACAAACAGTTGCCTGACTACCTAATTTGTCAGTAACCCACTCGAACACAGTATGACCATAATAATCTAAGCCACGAACGAGCAGTGGGTTCATCGTGTAGGGAATATCTAGAGCGTCTAAACCTTGGCAAAACAGCAAAAAATGCTGCCGACTTTCCTCGCTGATACTGTCTATAAGTTTAGGAGCCAAGGCCAATACATCAGCCATTGCTGGATTTTTGCTGTCTAAAATCCGTAATGGATTTTTATGAATCCTTTTTTTACTGTCATCATCAAGCGTATCTACAAGAGGCATGAGATACTCTAACAGTCGTTGTCTATAAGCCTGCCGCTCCTGCAACGTACCAAGCGTATTAACTTGTAAAGACACATGCGCTGAAACACCGAGTATTTGCCAGAGTTTTTTGCAAATAGAAATTAATTCTAGTTCAATACCAGCCCCTGGGATACCGAATGTTTCGACCCCAAACTGATGAAACTGACGGTAACGACCTTTCTGGGGCCTCTCATGACGAAACATCGCCCCGCCATACCACAATTTTTGCTGTTGGTTGTAAAGTAACCCATGTTCCAAACAAGCTCTAAGACAACCTACAGTGCCTTCAGGGCGTAAAGTTAAACTATCACCGTTAAGATCGCTGAAGGTATACATCTCCTTTTCAACAATATCCGTTACCTCACCAATGCTACGTTTAAATAGCTGGGTATTTTCGATGATGGGTGTCCGAATTTCTTGATAACCATAAGAGCTTAAACACTCGGCAAACATATTTTCAAAACATCGCCAGGCATAAGTTTCACCAGGAAGAACATCATTTGCCCCGCGAATGCCTTTAATACGATCACTCACTCGCACTCTCCGAAAATTTGGTGTCACCTTGAGAAGAAAGTAATGATCTCATTTTAGATAAATCAGTGAGTCTGATTTCTGACTCTGATTTTGAAGAAGCACTTTCTGTATGACTTACATTGCTTGAAAACAAACGTTCATTATCCTTGTTTGAATACCACCATACCAAAACAGCCGCTGAAACAACTAAAGCAAAACACCCTGTAAGCCAACGAATAGCGTACTCAGCACGATGCGTCTCTCGCTTGCTTTGCCATAGTGCTTTCTCAATCTTGCGCTCAGGGGTATACAATCCATTAAACTGCGCTAATAATTCATCGGGATTAACATCTAGTAATTTTGCATAGGCACGGATATAACCTTTGACAAAAACGGGCTCTGGCATCAGGTGGTACTCATCATCTTCCAAAAGCTCAATAAGCCTCACACGCAAATGAAGTTTGCCTGCAATAAAATCAGAACTATAGCCCTGCTTTAAACGAAGAGCACGTAACCGAGCACCTGGTTTGGTATTGTTATCTTCTATCATCTCATCCGCTGGTATTGTTGTATTCATTCATTTCTCCGGTAATGTCGGTAAAGCGTCTCAACCTATCTTTGTAATCTCTGGCCAGTTCTATTTTACCGGCCTTTTCTGCAACATTTGCTGCCATACCTAACAACGTTCGATCACTCAAGGCAATGGCTTGGTATTTTTGTAAGTACGTCAATGCCTGATCAAACCGACCTTGGCTAGTTTCAATATTTACAAGCTCGTATAAAGATTGCTCTCGAGAAGGGTCTTCTTCAAGGGCCTTTAAAAAATAGCTTTTGGCTTTTATAAGATCGGGGATCCCAAGGACACATAAACCTGCATTTTCTAGAGCTCCTGCAGTATGCTCATATTGCATATCAGCAGCTGCTTTTAAAAAATAAGCCTCCGCGTGCTGAAAATCTCCTTGTCGACATAAAAAAGCCCCGTAATTATTGAGCTGGGTACCCGCGCTATTAGAGGTTAGAATCGCTTTCTGATAATAACTTCGTGCCTTATCGAGCTCGCCACTTTTTTCCATAAAATACGCCATGGAAGCATTTGTATTCGGCGCATTTGGAGCCTGCGCTAAAGCCTGCAGCAACTTGTGCTTGGCTCTGACTCGATTTCCTTGTTTAAGATATGCAAGCCCAAGCTGTGCATTATACGCAGCAGCTTCATCAAGCTTGACGGTTTTCACAGGCAACATGTCTTCTGGGGCCGGGGATTGGCGACATGCTACTAGGAAAATAAGAATCGTTAGTATAATAAAGCGTAATTTCAAAGCAAACTCGCATAGCATTACATACGGTCGACCATTATAGCCGGTAAATCAATCATTAAAATAGTATGTATCCAGACCACCCTTAGATTTCGCCTTGAAAACCAGCCTGTTCAGTTTTAGGATTGAAATGTAATTTATGCCAACGCTCGGAACGGGATGTCCTGTCTTTAAAACGACCAGCTAATTGCCCACAAGCTGCATCAATATCATCACCACGGGTTCTCCTAGTAATGGTGTTGATACCATGACTAATCAAAATATCTCGAAATTTAATGATCGCTGACTCGTTAGAGCGTTGATATTGAGTTAATGGGAATGGGTTAAATGGAATAAGATTGACCTTGGCTGGAACATTGTGGAGTAGTTTCACCAATTCTCTTGCGTGAACTGCAGTGTCATTAACATCCTTTAACATAACATATTCAAAGGTAACTACTCGCTTTGATTCTCCTTTAAAATAATCTCGGCAAACATCCATTAACTCTTTCAAAGGATATTTTTTGTTAATAGGCACCAGTACATCTCGAAGCTCATCAACTGGCGCATGCAATGAAACAGCAAGGGAAACTGGACTTACTTCTTTTAAGCGCTTCATCTCCGGAATAACCCCGGAAGTGCTCAAAGTCACTCGCCGTTTAGATAATCCATACGCAAAATCATCCATCATGATATCCATGGCGTTCACAACATTATCAAAATTCAATAACGGCTCCCCCATACCCATCATAACCACATTGGTAATCCTTCTATCATGGGCCCCTTGTGCTTTAGATAATTCACGCACAGCAATCCAAATTTGCCCTATGATTTCGGCGGTAGTCAAATCACGATTAAAGCCTTGTTTTGCTGTAGAGCAAAAAGAGCAGTTTAACCCACAACCAACTTGGGATGAAACACACAAGGTTCCACGCCTTGCTTCTGGAATAAAGACCGTTTCGATAGAATTCCCACAATCAAGTTTTAATAACCATTTGTGTGTACCATCTGCTGATACTTGCTTACTTGCTATTTCAGGTAATCGAATTTCAGATATTTCAATCAGGCGTGCTTGTAAAGATTTACCGATATTACTCATCAACGAGAAATCTTGCACGCCCATTTGGTGAATCCACTGCATCAGTTGTTGAGCGCGATAAGATTTTTCGCCACAGTCTGTTAAAAACTTACGAAGCCCTTGAAAATTAAAATCAAGTAAATTAACTTTCTTACTCATTGATGCATCCAAATCGCTTAGGCTCTATTGCATATTTCGTGCGGCTCAAAGAAATATGCGATTTCAGTCGCGGCATTTTCTATAGAGTCAGAACCATGTACAGCATTTGCATCAATACTATCAGCAAAATCAGCTCTAATTGTGCCAGGAGCTGCATCTTTAGGATTGGTTGCCCCCATGATGTCACGATGTTTCGACACAGCATCTTGCCCTTTTAACACCTGAATCAATACAGGACCTGAAATCATAAATTTCACCAGGTCATTGAAGAAAGGACGCTCTTTATGAACCGCATAGAAACCTTGCGCATCTTCGAGCGATAACTGTTTCATTTTAGCAGCAACAATATCCAATCCTGCATTTTCAAATCGACTATAAATTTGTCCAATAACAGATTTTGCAACAGCGTCGGGTTTGATGATTGACAAAGTATATTCAATGGCCATTTTTAAAACTCCAGTTAAAGGGGCTTATTATACAACAATAACCATCATACTGGCTATTATAAATTCGAGCAGCTAGAGTCCCCCAATACTCTGATCAAATAACAATGTTGATCGATTTTCAATATCCTGCTCTTGATTAACACGATAATCAGGGAGAAAAGAGATAAATGCAGTGACACTTAATATATGTTCATAAAATTTACTTCGAAACATTCGCATTTCTTGCTCCATATCTTGCGCTTGTTCCAAATAAATATTTTGACTCAGTGTGATTTGCTTGGATAATTCATCAAAATAGGACAATGATTTTACAAGTTGTTTTTTCAAATCAGTATATGAGCTAAGTTCTAATATAGTTACAAGAAGATCCATGAACGATTCTGAATCACTCAACGCCGCCCCTTCTGAAACTACTGAATGAATCAATGCCCCCCTAAGCTTATGAACTAACTCGCTGT
This sequence comes from Legionella sp., assembly GCA_044233795.1. Taxonomy (GTDB): domain Bacteria; phylum Pseudomonadota; class Gammaproteobacteria; order Legionellales; family Legionellaceae; genus JBIIJL01. The sequence continues at coordinate 8,359 of JBIIJL010000063.1, forward strand.
CACTCATCTTGGGAAATAACAGCTTCAGTTCATTTTTTGATTGCTCAAGTGCCTTTTTAAGACTTGCACCGAGTTTGATTAACTCTCGTTGACTTTGTGCAATCAATTGCTGGTATTTAAGCTCGGTTTGGCTAAATGACTCAACAAGAACAACCAGTTCAGCTCGTTTTAGCTCTAAATCTTCACGAGTAGTTGCACCAGGAGACTCCTCATCTTTTCCAGCTTCCCCAGACAACAAATAATCGATAAACAATTTTTGCACGTATACCTGATAATCATAGGCTTGCTGATGAATGATCCCAGTAAACACATTTTTTAAGGGGACTCGCACTAACTGGTAATATAGACTACATGAATTTGTGAGGGCTTCTTTTATTTCCGATGTAGTCAACTGAATATGCAGACGTTCAAAAATACGAGTGGCAGTTAGAAGTCCATAGGTTGAAAACCATGTCGACAATTCTTTATCAGTGCTTTGATCGCTCATTACTCATCCGATTTTCACAATAGCTTTTATCAAAGTATAGAGGAGAAAGAGCATATTAAGCCAGTAAGAATTTAAAGTCTCAATAACACACAACACACGTGTGTTGTGTGTGGAGATACTTGACTTAGGGCTTAAGGACCTGGAGCGGGGCTTGATGGCGCTGGCTTCGGTTCAAAATCCAAATCGAATTTATTATGCAAAAATGCATCCAGCCCACGATGAGGATGAGCTCTGAGTCTATCAAACTCAGCTTTGTCCAAACGAATACTCTCATCATTCATATCGACAAAAACACCAGGTTCATCCCGATTTGCTTTATACCCATTTTGATTAAGCCAAAGAACAACACCCTCTTTAAACGAATTTTCAAGCTGTCTTGTTACTGTTTCAATATCCGCCCTTTTATCATCTGGAGTATTCGGTGTAATAATAGGAAACAGCGGGTCACCATCAGAGCGTTTGACATCACTTAAAGATTCAAACTCTAATTTACCGTCTTTAATATCAGCGTAGTATTGTAATCGGGGTAATTCATCAAGCGTCGGTAACGGATCGTCCCCCTTCGGAATAAGTTCGTATAAATTACCACCTAGATCAACAAGCATTCCTAGCGGATCTGATGCATGAATAGCTTCGCGCAGTTTATGAGCAACAGCGACGAGCGAGCAAGCCGCAGATAACCAGTTATCAAAACCTTGCTGGCCATTCTCAATTAATTTTTCAGATCTGTCTACGACCTCTTTCCAAGCGGCATCAGCCAACTGCTGCTGATGTTCCTTGTAGCCTTGTTTTTCCAAACGTCCTATTTGAGAAGCCTCTTGCTTCATCTTCGTCTGCTTTGCTATGGCTTCCTGCATAGAGCTTTCTAAAATTTGCTCTTTTAATTTCGCATCTAATTTCGCGTTTTCGTCAGTTGGCATGCTCACTCTCCACCGGTTGAACAAAATAAAAACCACATGCTTGATCATAGCACATTATAAACGGCTTGTCATCCCAATCACTCAGCACATATTGTTGAAAAAAATCACCGCCTTCTTGATGGGTTATTTTACCGGGTACATGAATATGACCGTGAATAATATTACGTACATTTAGCTTGCGCATATGTGTTATCATGGAAGAGACGACAATCTCCATGAACAATGGAGGTTTACTTCGATTAGACTGGCTATGACGGCGTACTTCATTTACAATTTTTATCCGCCTTGATAATGGTAGCTTCATAAATAACTTTGGAAAAAACCAATTACGGGTCAAACGACGAAGCCATTGATGACCTGTATCTCTTGTACAATACCTATCACCATGAGCCAATAATATCTGTTCACCACCCAAATCAATCACTGTAGGATCCGGCAACAAAATCAACTTTGCAATACTTGCAAAAGCTTTACCTAACAAAAAATCACGATTCCCTGGCATAAAAAAAACATTTACCCCATTTGCTTGAAGATCTGCTAATTGGCCTGCAATAGACCACGAGAATTCATCTAATCCATCATCACCAGGCCATACATGAAAAAAATCCCCAAGAATATATACGGCACGGGCATTGCTCGAAGCCCATTCAATAAAACGTTCAAAGCGATAGGTAATTGCAGCATTGTCAGGATGCAGATGTAAATCGGAAATAAAAACAGCATCTATCATAAAGACTCAATATGAATGTGCTCATCCTTAAGATAAATTTGACAAGGTCCACTGTGAGACTCAATAGCATCTCTTAACTGGTAAAATCCCGCGATGGACACCAATTCAGCTTCTAATGATTGACAAAAAATTCGTGCCGTCTTATCACCAGCAATTCCGGCCAACGCCCTTCCACGCAAGGCTCCATAAACATGGATATTCCCATCAGCTAAGAGTTCCGCACCATGGCTAACAGACGCCGCTATCACTAGATCACCACCTTTACTCACCACTTGCTGTCCGGAACGAACAGGTGTGGTTAATAATTTGGTTTTTATGGTCTCAAAAACGGGTTTTTCTAATACTAAACTATCATCAACCAATGGCTTATCATGTGTTGATGAGCTATGAAGAATTGCAAGCCCTTGGTTTTGAGCAAGAGTAGCCAAAATGGGAGTAGCCCCTTGGATGGCAACTGGTACCAGCTGAAATTCTCGAAGGCACAGACAAAGCTCATACAAATCAAGATGATCAGTCTGAATTGACGATGCATCCAATACAACTGGAGTATGATCAAATAAACGCGGAGCTTTAGTCACAACTTCAGCTAATTGTTCTCGTAAAACAATCAAATCGGCATCCAAAAGATGCAGTACTGTCAAAGTATACAATCTACCTTTTAATTTAAATGCCTGTGATTTCAGTATATTATCATTCATAACTGCGATATCCATCGCTATGCTTTTTGTTTATACTAGCACGCAAAATAAAATAACAGAAGGCTAAAATCGTGGATAGACTGTGGCTTAAGCATTACCAACAAGGAATTCCTCACGAAATTAACATCGATGAATACACATCGTTGGTTGAGTTATTTGATAAAACATGTCAAAAGCATCAGCATGAAATCGCCTATATCAACATGGGATGCGAACTTACTTACCATGAAGTAGATGTTTTAAGCATGAAATTCGCTGCATACCTTCAACAGCTGGGTTTAGCCAAAGGCGCGCGTATTGCAATTATGCTGCCAAACCTATTGCAATACCCTATCGCTTTGTTTGGCATTCTTCGTGCAGGTTACATCGTTGTGAACACTAACCCGCTGTATACTTGCGATGAAATTATCCATCAGCTCAATGACGCATCAGCTGATGCAATCATTGTCTTGGCGAATTTTGCTCATACTGTTCAGCAAGCACTACCTAAGATGCCATCGGTAAAGCACGTGATTGTCACAGAGCTTGCTGATCTCTTCCCTTGCATCAAGCGCTTGCTAGTAAATAGTGTTGTAAAGTACCTCAAGAAGATGGTTCCTAATTTCACAATTACTGGGGCTGTAAGCTTTAAGAAAGCCCTATCCATTGGCTCGAAGCATACATTTCAATCAGTAGCACTCAATCATCAAGATATCGCTTTCTTGCAATACACCGGGGGTACCACAGGCATTGCAAAAGGTGCAATCTTAACCCACGGAAACATGGTGGCAAACGTACTACAAGCATCTGCATGGATTAATCCTATTTCTTTAGGAGAAAAAGATCTCATTATCACAGCACTACCGCTTTATCATATCTTTTCACTGACTGCTAATTGCTTAACATTCTTTAAAGCTGGCGCTAAAAACTTGTT
>JBIIJL010000008.1:0-41044 GCA_044233795.1 Legionella sp.
TTGGCTTCACTGCAATAACAGGCGTCAATACCCTATTTAATGCGCTACTTAATCACCCTGCTTTTCAAGATGTAGACTTCTCAAAACTTAAGCTCGCCCTGTCTGGAGGCATGGCTTTACAAAAAAATGTTGCTTTAAAATGGGAAGAGATCACCCACTCGCGAGTTCTAGAAGCCTATGGGCTCACTGAAACAAGCCCTGCAGTTACCATCAACCCGCTTTGCCTTAAGCACTATAATGGAAGTATTGGCCTTCCGGTTCCATCAACTGATGTTTCTATTCGAGATGCAGAAGGCAAAGAAGTACCACTCGGCGATCCAGGTGAGCTCTGTGTTAAAGGACCTCAAGTAACAGAAGGATATTGGAATCAACCGACCGAAACTGCCTTGATTTTTTGGGAAGATGGTTACTTGCGCACCGGTGATATTGTTATCATGGATAAAGAGGGTTTTATTTATCTTGTAGATAGAAAAAAAGACATGATTCTAGTTTCGGGCTTTAATGTTTACCCAAACGAAGTTGAGCAAGTTATTAGCATGATGCCTGGCGTTTTAGAAGTCGGTGTGGTGGGCGTAATGGATGAAACAAACTCCACAGAAAGGGTTAAAGCTTGCATCGTTAAAAAAGATCCTGCTTTATCCCAAGACGATGTGATTGCATTTACACGCGAACATTTGACCGCTTACAAAGTACCAAAAATTGTTGCATTTTATAATGAACTCCCTAAGACCAATGTAGGTAAAATACTAAGGAGAGCCTTGAAAGCATTGCCTTAAAGTGCTTGAACTAAACTCATGACAACGCATTCACAATTGCTGAAATTTTTGTTAAACATTCGTGATATTCATCATCCCAACGTGAATCAATTACAATCCCACCACCGGCTGGTAAATATAAAGTGTTGTCTTTGGCCGTGATAGTGCGAATAGCAATGTTACTGTCCATACGGCCATGACTTGAAAAATATGCGATGCTGCCACAGTACACACCTCGCGCATATTTTTCTTGCTCATTAATAACCCGCATTGCCTCAAGCTTTGGTGCTCCAGTAATAGAGCCTCCCGGGAAACACGCTGCAAACACATCCACAGCACCCAGGCCTGCTCGACACTTTGCCTCCACCGTACTAACAAGATGATGCACCTGACTAAAACTCTGCACCTCAAGCAAAGCCGTTACTTTCACGCTACCTGGTTCTGCAATTTTACCTAAATCATTGCGAAGTAAATCAACAATCATCACATTTTCAGCCCGATTCTTCGCACTTTGTTGAAGCATTTTAAGTAAATCAACATCTTCCTCTGGATGAGTCGAGCGCATCACCGTACCTTTAATAGGCGAAGTCGTCACCACCCGATCATCCATCATGAGAAAGCGCTCTGGAGAAAAGCTCAAAATTGCACCCTCAGGCGTATTAATAAATGCCGCATAAGGTACAGGATTTTTATTTCGGATTTGATGGTACAAAGCCCATGCGGAACCCTTATAATGTGCAATAAAAGGTTGCGTGTAATTGACTTGATATGCACGGCCACTTACAAGCGCATGATAAATCGACTCAAATGATTGCTGGTACTCAGTCTTGGCTATCAATGGGGAGAAGGTATCCTGTAAAATGGCCTCACGCAGGGGCTTTATAGGTTCTCGTAATTTATTTCGGATATCTTGTACGATAGATTGAGTTGTGGGGCTAAAATTTGCCGCAACTAAAAATAATTTATTTTTCAGATGATCTGCTATTAACGCCCAATCATAAAAACCCAAATCAAGAAGTGGCATAGCATTTGATGGATGGGGCATTGATTTAATCTTAGATAATCTCTCAGCAAGATCATAAGAGACATAGCCAATCGCCCCACCTTGAAAAGGTAAATCACAGTTTGAATCTTGACTTGGCAGATTCTCCCTAAGGACGTTAAAAGCATCAGTAATCCCTGGCGAGTGGTCTGTTAATTTCAAAAAATCATATGGAAATGCGCTAACAATATCATAGCGCCCGCGTGTTTTGTCACAACTTTCAAGTAACACAAAACCGGGTAAATCACAGAGCTTTTCATAGACTGTGATAAAATCATGCTGATATGGTAAGGACTCAACTGTTAGTTGACTCATGAGTCAGGCCTATCAATATATAAGGTGTTTGGATCCTAGCTTTTTTTAATAGAAAAAACAGCCTAGTGAATGCTAACACTCCGTATATGACAAAAAATATGTCTTGTACGGAGATGCTAACTAGAGCAATTGTCAGTACGCCCTAGTTTTTATATTAAAATCTGAGTATTCTATGCGATGATGTTGCTGATAAGGAGATGAAATGTGACAGAAAACATTCTGCGGTTTGAAATACCCTATATTCAGCTCCTATCTGAACTCGCTGAGCTCAAAGGCCCGCTTCCCTCCTGCATTAAAGATGATACTTTAAAAGATCTCTACCGCATTATGGTGCGTACTCGAATCTTTGACAAAAAAGCCATCGCTCTTCAGCGAACTGGCAAAATGGGCACGTATGCCCCCATCAATGGCCAGGAAGCAATTTCGAGTGTTATAGGTCATGCCATGCATAAAGAGGATGTGCTTGTTCCTTACTACAGAGATTATGCAGCGCAGTTTCAACGTGGTGTAAAAATGTCTGAAATTCTCGCCTATTGGGGTGGAGATGAACGTGGTAGCGATTTTCAGTGTAAGTCTCAAGATTTACCTATTTCCGTCCCCATTGCATCGCAATGTTTGCATGCAGCGGGCATTGCATTTGCTTTTAAATACCGCCAAGAACCCCGTGTGGCTGTAGTTTGCCTTGGTGATGGTGGTACCTCTGAAGGTGATTTTTATGAAGCGATGAATGTTGCTGGCGTTTGGAAATTACCTGTCGTTTTTGTAGTCAATAATAACCAATGGGCCATTTCGGTCAACATTAAACAGCAAACAGCAGCCAAAACACTTGCTCAAAAAGCAATTGCTGCTGGATTTGAAGGAGTTTCTGTGGATGGAAATGATGTGATAGCACTCTATCAAGCTATCCATGATGCAATTAAAAAAGCGCGAAGCTCTGAAGGTCCAACCCTAATTGAAGCATGCACTTATCGACTATGTGACCATACCACAGCCGACGATGCCTCTCGTTACCAGCCCAAAACCGATGTAGATAACGCCTCACTCAAAGACCCAATTTTGCGTCTAAAGCAATATCTTATGAACGGCAATTTATGGGATGAAACTCAAGAAGAAGAGTTGAAAATATCTGTCGGAAAAGAGGTTGATAAAGCTGTCGAGGAGTATTTGAAAACAACACCTCAAGCTATTACCAGTATGTTTGACTATCATTATGCAACACTTCCGGAGTATCTTATAGAACAACGCGCTATCGCATTAGAGGCGATGAACCATGGCTGATATTACCCTTCTTGAAGCAGTGACCCAAGCCTTAGCTTATGAGCTTCAACATGATGATAGTGTGATTATTTTTGGCGAAGACGTTGGCAAAAATGGCGGTGTATTTCGCGCAACTGACGGCCTACAACAACGCTTTGGAGAGCGTCGCGTGTTTGATTCTCCTTTAGCTGAATCAATGATTGCAGGGCTAGCTGTTGGTATGTCTATTCAAGGGCTAAAACCTGTTGCTGAATTTCAGTTCATGGGCTTTATTTATCCTGCGATGAATCAAATCATTACTCATGCTGCTAGAATGCGCAATCGCACACGAGGTAGATTGCATTGCCCACTTGTGTTTCGCGCACCTTTTGGTGGCGGCATTCGCGCACCTGAACATCACTCAGAGAGCACCGAAGCCCTTTTCGCGCATATTCCTGGACTGCAGGTGGTTATTCCCTCCTCACCAAAACGCGCTTATGGATTATTACTAGCTGCAATCAGAAATCCAGACCCCGTTATATTTCTGGAGCCTAAGCGCATCTATCGCCTTGTTAAGCAACCTGTAGAAGATGATGGCAAAGCACTGCCTTTAGGTAAATGTTTTACTCTTCAATCAGGTGATGATGTAACACTGATAAGTTGGGGCGCTAGCATGCATGAGACGTTACTTGCCGCTGATGAGCTTAAAAAGGATGGTATTTCATGTGAAGTGATCGATGTTGCAAGCATTAAACCCCTAGATATCGACACCATTATCTCTTCTGTTTCAAAAACGGGTCGTGCTGTAGTTGTTCATGAAGGTGCGAAAACTTGTGGTGTGGGTGCCGAAATTTCAGCGCTACTCATGGAGCACTCACTGCACGATTTGCAAGCCCCAGTTCAGAGAGTAACAGGCTTTGACGTCGTGATGCCTTACTTTCAATTAGAAAAACAATACCTTCCAAGCGTTGCACGTATCAAGGAAAGTGTATTAAGCACCATGGAGTCATAATGAATATTTTTAATTTGCCTGACTTGGGCGAGGGCTTGCCCGATGCTGAAATTCATGAATGGTTTGTCAAAGAGGGAGATGAAGTCACTATAGATCAACCGCTAGTCTCCATGGAAACTGCAAAAGCTGTGGTTGATGTGCCATGCCCCCAATCAGGCACAATCATTAAATTGTATGGTCGAACAGGCGATATTATTAAAACAGGACAACCGTTGGCAGCATTCGAAGCTGAAAACAAACCTCGTGCGGATCGAGGAACAGTGGTCGGCCATCTTGAAGAGTCGAGCGATACTCGTCCTGATGATTTTGTGATAGGCCATACAAGTACGCGTATAAAGGCAACTCCCGCAGTTAAATTCCTAGCCAAGAAGCTTCATGTTGATTTATCGTTAGTTACAGGTAGCGGTGAACATGGTTTGATCTTGAAAGCTGATGTTGAAAATGCCGCGTTAATTCAATCAACCCCACCTGAAGGATTTGAACCACTCCGAGGAACAAGACGGGCAATGTTATCAAGCATGGTACACTCACACCATGAAGTGGTGCCTGTCAGTATTTTTGATGAAGCAGATATCCAAGCTTGGAAAGATAACACAGATATATCGGTTCGGTTGATTCGTGCAATTATTGATGCAACAACTAAAGAACCTGCACTGAATGCATGGTTTGATAGTAAACATAGCGCAAAAAAATGTTTTTCAGAGGTTCATTTAGGTTTAGCGATGGATAGTACCGAGGGCCTATTCGTTCCAGTGATTCACGATGTCAATCAACATTCCAATGAGAAACTCCGAGAACGCATTAATCATTTTAAGGAAGAAGTCAAAACTCGCTCCATTGCCCAAGACGATTTAAAAGGCGCAACGTTTACCCTCTCAAATTTTGGAAAGTTTGCCGGACGCTTTGCAAGCCCAATTATTGTCCCACCTATGGTGGCTATCCTAGCAGTGGGTCGACTTTATCAGGGGGTTGTAAGCCACGAAGGAAAGGTTGCGGCACACAATTTACTGCCTTTATCATTAAGCTTTGATCATCGAGCCGTCACCGGCGGTGAAGCAACCCGCTTTTTGGGTATCATTATCGACTCGTTACGACAACCCTAAGTTGGCCTGCTTACCCTTAGTGTTCAAAAGTTTTAACAGCGAATTTTTCAATCGCATCTTCTGGAGGATGAATCATACCCTTACCTCTCTTCCAAATACCCACCATTGCCCGAAGTAAGGTACTTTTACCAAAGCCTAGAATAAGAATAAGCAAATATTCTATAAAATGTCCCAAGGATACCAAAATAGCACTCTTATCAAATACCCCAACGCATCAAAAAAATCTTTATTAAAGCGATTGATCCCAAGAGTACCCCAAAAAGTAATCAATAGACAGACAATTTCCCCACACTTTTGATACCCAAAAAGGCTTTAACAAAGCCCAGGCCTCCTTAAAACTGCTGATTAAATCTAAACGTATGGGATTGCTTCGCCACTATCCACCCTCAAGAAAATTCTAACCAACAAAGAGCTACAATACTTGGCAGCCAGGACAAAATACCGTGCTCCTTTGCGATTGTTTTATCTCTGTCAATACATGCCTACACTTGAGGCAATTCATGCCTTTGCGTCCGTATACAGCAAGGCTCAATTGGAAATACCCCAATTTACCTGCTGCATTCTTAAAATCTTTGAGCGTTGTTCCACCCTGTTCGATAGCTAAACTTAGAACTCGCTGAATGGCGACGATTAGGTTTTGAGCCATAACATCAGTCAAGTTTCCAGCTGGCATTTGAGGGTGAATTCCTGCAAGAAAAAGGGCTTCTGCTGCGTAAATATTACCCACACCAACCACTACCCGACTATCCATTATCAAAGTTTTGATAGCAACTCGGCGATTTAACGCTATCTGTCTTAAATAACTTATCGTAAACTCGCCACTCAATGGCTCCGGGCCTAAATCTCTGAGCAATCGATGCTGCTCTGGGGGGGCTTCACTATAAAGCATTAGGCCAAATCGACGTGGGTCATTATAGCGCAAAATTTGTCCAGAATCAATCACAATATCTATATGATCATGTGGGGTCAGCCTCACATCTTCTGTCACGATTGTTAACCGCCCTGACATCCCCAAGTGAATCAAAAGAGTGCCAGGTGCGCTGATGCCCACTAATAAATACTTGGCGCGCCGCTTAATCACAGTGATGTGATAATTCACCAAACATTCACGTAAATTAGGGATAGGTAGTCTTAATGTTTCACGCCGCTTAATCACATCAACAATTCTTGCGCCCTCAATCAACGGCGCAAGCCCTCTTCGAATAGTCTCTACTTCAGGCAGCTCGGGCATAACGTTTGGACCTTGTGGATTGATGTTGTGATAGTATTTCATCCATTCGATTAAGAAGTGCTGCTAAGCGGCATCCAGCAAGTAACAAGCGAGTTTCAGATATCTTTTGTGCATTTTGCTGATAGTTTTCATCCATCGGCAACTGATATACAAAAGTCTTAGCAATAACATTAGATTCCTCTGCCCATTGCATCACATTCATGGTCATCAACGTAACATCACAATTTGCATCATCAATTAGAAAACTCTTTCTTAAACCCTTCTTAGTCAAAATGCCCGCACCACGGTCCCAATATGAATGAAGATTGTTAGCTATAGGATTGTCATCTAAAATGACCAAGTTACCACCTTTATCACCTCTTAGAAGACTAGAACTTACCCTAGTAGATGCGTGAAGTGGTTGATGAAGATCTCCAACTACATGTATCAGAATCCTCGTGGCAAGGCCTTTATCAAAGACACTCGAATATTTATTAAACACGGTAAGTTTAGCCTGCTCTATGGCCAACACCGCATTTTGCTCATTCATTGCAGGAAGAGGCGAGCCATCTTGAGAAAAAGGTAAATCAATATAATGAAGAGTGTCAAACCAATGAATATCTTTATAGCGTAGAGTGTCCAGCCAAACTGCGGCCTCTCTAAAACTTAACGGTTGATAGACTCGGTCTAAAGCATGATTATATTGCTCAAATCTAACCCGCGCCTGTGGCGTCATATGGTGCGTTGCAATGTCAGCAATTACACGATGACCTTCAGCATTCCATCCATATAGCGCTATCGGTAAAAACAAAATACAAAAAACCAACAACTGTCGAATACTTAAAGCAGAAAAATCATTCACACCATTACCCTACAAAAGGAGACCAAGCAGGTTCCTGTACATCGCCACCTCTGGCAGGCAATCGCATGCGAATTCGCCCATCAATTGATACCACCGACAAGATACCTCGCTCACCAACGTGAGTTGCATACAACACCAAACGACCATTAGGTGCTACCGTTGGCGATTCATCAAATTGTGAAGATGTTAATGGACTCACTCGCCCACTATCCATATCCTGCACACCAATATTAAACTGACCATCTTCTCGGTGAAGCATCACAATGGACCTTTGATTCGGCGTAAATGATGCGCGAGCATTATAATTACCAGCAAATGTCACACGACTAACTCTTCCATCAGCAAGTGTAAGGCGATAAATTTGTGGAGTACCACCACGACCAGAAGTAAACAAAATAGAACGTCCATCTGGAGAGTAACGGGGCTCAGTATCAATAGCATCACCAAATGTTAATTGTGTTAAATGACCTGTAGCCATATCCACCGTATAAATTTTTGGATTGCCCCCTTTTGATAATACAACTGCAAGCTTACGCCCATCCGGCGACCAAGCTGGAGCGCCATTGATCCCAGCAAAATCAGTCACTAGCCGTCTCCCACCTGTCTCAACGGATACGGTAAATATTTGGGCGCGCTTTTTCTCAAAAGAAACATAGGCAATTTGTCGCGCATCAGGAGACCAAGATGGCGACATAATAGGCTCTGTTGACACCAGTAGACTGTGCGGATTGCTACCATCAACATCTGCTATTTCAAGCGAGTATCGGGCCCTGTCGCCGCTGCGCTGTACCAGAATATAAGCGATACGTGTTGAAAATATCCCTCGTTCTCCCGTGAGTTTATAATAAATTTCATCACTGATATGATGGGCTAATTGAGCGAGCTCATTGCCACTGACTTGGTATTCCTTCGAGAGCAACAACCGACCACGCGCTGCAGCATCCAACAGATCAAAACTCACTTGATAACGATTATTGGCAACTTCTCTCATCCGCGCTGACACAACACTATCAGCCCCTGCTTGCTGCCACTCAGCAATTGATGGAACACCCCCATGCGGCGCTCCCACAATTTTAAATTGTCCTGACATACGCAAGTCATTTTCAATGGTGCTCATCATTTGCGAAGCATTTCTATCGCCACTGAATGTATTAATAGCAATAGGTAAGGCCGCATTAATGCCCTGCGTTAATTCAAGATCTAATGCGTATGTCGTCATAGACAACAAAAATAGAAAGATGGCAAACAATCGATTAATCACTACAATTACCCCCTAGCAGTTTCAGGTTTTACTGTTAAACTAATGTCTCGAAAAATATTAAATACCTTAGGATCACTTGGTACCGGCAATGGTGATGCTTTGTAAATCGCTGATTGTGCGGATCGATCCAAAATAGGATCACCACTGCTTCGCATCAAACTGACTTCAAGGACTGCACCATTAGGTGCAAGACGAATGCGAAATTGACTTGAAAGTCGATTATCAACATTTTCTGGAAGAATCCATTGCCTTGATATTGCACTGATAATCATTGCCTTATATTTATCAACTTCCCCGGACATACGTGCATTCTCTTCAGCCATCATGGCATTTTCCATAGCCACGGCTTGCTCTTTGCGAGCTTTATCATCGCGAGCCTTGATAGCGTCTCTTAATTGCGCCTCTTGCAACGCTTTGGCTTGTTTCTTTTGTAACTCAGCTAATTTTTGGTGTTCAAGCTGTTGTTGTTTTTGAAGTTCAAGCTGTTGCTGCTTCATAGCAACCAAGCGTTTTGCTTCTGCCTCCTTTTGCAAAGCCAGTTCTTTTAAGTGGCGCTTTTCTTCAGCAACTTGCTTTTCCTTAGCCAAAGCCAGCTGTGCTGCTTCCTCTTTGATTGCTTTCAATCGCTGCTGCTCAATAATCCGCTCTTTACGAGCTGAGGCTGCTTGCATCTGAAGTGCACGTTGTTGTTGTTCTTGAACTTGCTGTTGATGTAAGCGCTCTGCTTTTAACTGACTTACCTGATTCATGACCTCTTGGCTGTCAACACTCACCGCTTTGATAGGTTCTGGTTCGATCTTGCTGCTTGTGGCCGATGACAAAGTTAAATCAGCACTAGGAAGTGCCGTGAACGCGGGATGCTTGGTACTTGACTCTACAAGTAATAGCAAGAAAATCATAAAGTGAAATGCTAATGCAGCATAAAATGAGTTGCGGTAGCTTTGCGATATATTCATGAGGTGAGCTCCTCGTTTGAGTCAGTCAACAAACCAACTTGTTCAGCACCAGCCGCTTTGAGTAAACTCATCGCCAACACCACCTTCCCATAGGAAACACCTTGATCTCCTTTCACTAGCACATTGAGCACCTGCTTAGCTTCACGTGCCAACGCAAGCTCTGCTGCTACTCGAACTTGTAGTGCTTGCGGTGTCATAGGGGCATCCGGGGTTGCTGAAACATTAAGAAATAGTTCACCTTCTCGATTCACCGATACAATCACAGGTTCCCTATCAGCGGTTTTCAATGATTGACTCTGAGCCTTAGGTAGCTCTACTGTCACACCTTGCGTTAAAATAGGCGCTGTGATCATAAAAATAACCAGCAAAACCAACATTACATCGATATACGGAACAACATTGATTTCTGACATTGGTCGAGTACGTTTAATTTTAGGTTTAAGCATAAGGGATTTATCCTCTGACCGGCGCTTCTGCTTGTGCAGAAATCAAAGCAACAAGCTCCTCTTGAAATAAATCATAATGATTAAGAAGCACATTTGCTGATGTTGTATAACGGTTATAAGCGATAACCGCTGGAATTGCCGTAAATAGCCCAAGCGCTGTTGCGACCAATGCTTCTGAAATGCCTGGAGCAACCATGGCAATGGTCGCTTGCTGCGCTTGGCCTAATGCTTGAAATGAAGACATAATTCCCCACACCGTACCAAAAAGGCCCACATAAGGTGCTATCGAGCCTACTGAGGCAAATAGCGATAAATGATGCTCAAGCTGCTCGGCCTCTTTAGCGTGACAAATTTGCATCACCCGCTGAATTGGCTCAAGCTCCATCAACCCTTGATGACGCACGCGCATAAATTCCTTAAAGCCCGCATAGAAAATAGCGGCAATACCTTGTTTAGCCAAACCATTGCTATCTAAATCATCATAAAGTTTGCTTAAATCAGATGATGACCAAAAGCGTTGGTTAAATGCCACATACTGCTGCTTTTGACGATTGAAAAACCATGCTCGCTGTAAGATAAGCGTCCATGAAACCACGGAAGCTATCAGTAACAACAGCATCACAAACTTCACAACCATTCCCGCCTGCCAAAAATAGCCTACAACACTCGCATGATTCACTATTTTATCTCCTCAATTTCTATGCAAACATAACGTCAGGTAAGCGCTTAGGTTTTAATTGTTGATTAACACATACCACATGGATTGTGGCCTCACTAAGCAATTCGTTCAATTGATTGGCCATTTTTTGCTTAAATAATAAACCACAAGCTTTTTCTCTCATACAAATGGTATTCACAGTTAGCACATCATCCAATCTTGCCGGTGCTCGATAACAAATGTGTATATCACGAATGGCGAAGTGTGTATCATATTCTGCCATCAGAGTCAAAGAGAGATCATTAGCGCGTAGTATTTCAGTGCGTGCTCGTTCGAAAAATTTAAGATAATTGGCATGATATACGATACCCATCAGATCGGTGTCTTCCGTATAAACACGATAATCGTATATATGTTCTAGAAATAATGTGTTAATCATTTTCAACCATCGCAATACCAAAATGCTGATAAGCGAGCTGGCTCGCAACACGCCCCCTTCCCGTTCGCATTAAAAACCCTTGTTGGATTAGAAATGGTTCAATCACATCTTCGATAGTACCTTTTTCTTCGCCAATCGCCGCTGCAAGACTATCAAGACCCACAGGACCTCCAGCAAATCGTTCAATAACAGCCAACAGCAGCTTTCTATCCATAATGTCAAAACCATGTTGATCAACACGGAGCATTTCTAGCGCAAGATGCGCAATTTCCTCAGAAATAACGCCACAGCCTTTCACCTCGGCATAATCACGTACCCGACGCAGCAGGCGATTAGCGATTCGTGGGGTACCTCGAGCGCGTTGAGCAATTTCGTACGCGCCAGATGGTTCGGTCGTGACTTTAAGTAATTTTGCTGATCGTGTGACGATACTGGTTAATGCCTCTATAGAATAAAACTCAAGCCGCTGCACGATACCAAATCTATCGCGTAAGGGGGATGTCAATGAGCCCGCACGGGTCGTTGCACCGATCAATGTGAATGCCGGTAACTCCAATTTAATTGATCGAGCCGCAGGGCCCTCCCCAATCATGATATCAAGTTTGTAATCCTCCATAGCGGGGTAAAGAATCTCCTCAATCATCGGGCTTAAACGGTGAATTTCATCAATGAATAGTACGTCGTTTTCTTGCAGGTTAGTTAGAATTGCAGCAATATCTCCCGCACGTTCCAGCACTGGGCCTGAGGTTTGGCGCAAATTAACCCCCATTTCATGGGCAATAATATTCGCAAGTGTAGTTTTACCAAGCCCGGGTGGTCCGAAAATCAAGACATGATCAAGCGCATCCTGCCGAGAACGTGCAGCATCAATGAAAATCCGCATCTGAGTGCGAACCTCATCTTGCCCAATATACTCATCAAGACTTAATGGTCTTATCGCGCGATCAAGGATCTCCTCAGAGGCTGTAGTCTCTACACGGATTAAGCGGTCACTTTCCAACATGCGGGTGCAACAGAGTTAGTCAAGAATACAACATTCTAACACAGCTTTTCTTTGGCTGTGACCCCTAAAAAACAATCGCAGCACCTAATTCAAGGATGAGGAGGTATACTCAAGCTCCAGGAGAGAACAAAGCTTGATGTGTTTTTTTAATACCAAAGAGCGCTTGATACTCAGGACTTTCCTCAAGAGCAGCTCTTTCCACATCTAACTGTGCGGCCAATCGTGCGCCATAAGCAACGCGATTGACCAAAGTTATCGGAAGCTCAACGGGTATTAACGGATTTGGACCATTAAATGGGTGTTGGGATTGAAAAAAATCGCCTGCTGAATTAAAACACAATTCTTTTGAGGGAACATAAAACTCAGTAACGAAATCACCTTCAAGTTGTGAATCAATCCGCTCTATCAAAACGCGCTTGTATTTGTAGGCAGGGGTTGTCGTTTGAGGGGGCTTAAAAAACGGCGCTGTATACATCTCCAACTTCTCCTTAAAGCTTTTACAAATTTTAAGTCAAAACACACACATCTGGTGACAGGAAACAACATATCTTGCAACATTTAAGTCTCTCACATAGATCAAACGACGACTGTGACGAAAAAAATAATAACAGAACTTTAGCCATTTGCAAGCTCATCAAGTAAGATGACTTTCTCTAACAATTGTTTTTAGAGGTGGTATTATGTCATTCAGCGATTACTTGCTAGGCTATGCCTCAGGCATTGGTTCATCTGATATTCGATGCGCTCATGGTGTAGCGATGCTCTTTGAAAAATCTCAATACACACAAGCTCGACTCCTTGAGCCAATCGATGCTCAAGACAAGTACACCATTATCGGCGATATTTGCACCAAACTTGCAACAGAAACCAAACGTTGCATTGAACAACAAATTTTTTTTCACGTTGTTGGCGGCGACCACTCCTCTGCAATTGGTACATGGAGTGGAGCAGCCAGTGGATTGAGATCACAAGGGGCTCTCGGGCTCATTTGGGTAGATGCCCATCTTGATGCTCATACCCCTGAATCAAGCTTGAGTGGAAACATCCATGGTATGCCTTTGGCTGCTTTATTAGGTACAGGGCCTTCCATACTAACTCAAATTTTGGACAAAAATCCAAAGCTACTTCCTGAGAATGTTGTCATGATCGGTGTGCGAAGTTTTGAGTCAAGTGAGCAAAATTTTCTTAACGAACAAGGCGTTAAAATTTATTATATCGATGAAGTCCATACACGTGGTTTAGATGTGGTTTTTCAAGAAGCACGCGATTTGGTCACTCGTCACACCAGAGCCTACGGCATCACAATTGATCTTGACGCCATTGATCCCTCAGAGGCTCCTGGAGTAAGTACCCCCGAAGAAAATGGCCTTTGGGCAGAGGAACTTAAAGAGGTACTTAAAAATTACTGCCTCAAAGATAGAAAAAATCAATCCCTATGTGGTCTTGAAATCGCAGAATATAATCCAGCTACTGATGTGAACAATCGAACCCAGTCACTTATTTTAGAACTTTTGGAGATACTATGAATCCCATAGAACTCGAAGATCAATACGGCGCAAACAATTATCATCCACTACCTGTCGTGTTAGCCCGAGGCGAAGGAATTTATTGTTTTGATACCTCAGGGAAACGATACATTGACATGATGAGTGCATACTCTGCATTAAGCCATGGACATTGCCATCCTCGGTTGTTGAAGGCTCTTCTGAAGCAAGCTTCATCTTTGTCACTGACTTCGCGGGCTTTTTACAGCGATAGATTAGGACTTTTCCTAGAAAATGCATGTCAATTGACAGGTCTTCCACGCGCAATTCCAATGAATAGTGGTGCCGAGGCCGTCGAAACCGCAATAAAAGCCGCGCGAAAATGGGCCTATACCGTAAAAAAAATACCTCTGGATCAAGCTGAAATTATCGTTTGTGCTGATAATTTCCATGGACGAACAACAACCATTATCAGCATGTCTTCAGAACCTCAATATCGTTCTGGTTTTGGGCCTTATACGCCAGGATTTAAAATCATACCCTTTGGTGATGCTAATGCACTAAATGAGGCCTTTACCCCCTTCACTGCTGCATTTTTGGTTGAACCTATCCAAGGAGAGTCAGGAATCCGCATACCTGCTGCTGGATATCTAAAGCAATGTAGTAAACTCTGTAAAGAAAACAATGTCTTATTTCTTGCTGATGAAATACAAACAGGACTGGGGCGCACCGGTAAAATGCTCGCATCGTTTCATGATGACGTGCACCCTGATGGTGTCATGCTTGGCAAAGCACTGGGTGGTGGTTTATTACCAATTTCACTTTTTTTAGCACGCGATGATGTGATGGATGTCTTTACCCCAGGAGACCATGGCAGTACGTTTGGAGGAAATCCTTTAGCCGCAGCTGTTGGACTCGAAGCCCTCAATGTTCTTATCGAAGAGGGTTTGATTGACAATGCAGCCCTCATGGGTGAATACCTCCTCTCTCATTTAAAAAGCATTGCCTCTCCTCTGATTAAGGAAATTCGTGGAAAAGGATTACTTATTGGCGTTGAAATCGATGATCAAAAAATTTCAGCAAGAGATCTGTGTTTAAGGTTACTGCATGCTGGTATTTTGACTAAGGACACCCATCACACAGTCATTCGTTTCGCCCCACCCTTAACCATTACCAAAGCTCAAATTGACGAGGCAATACACAAAATTACTACTGCAAAGATATTTGGCACATAAATTCGTGAACTTGCATGTGCTATACTCCCGACGCACCAAAGGAGAAACCCGTGTTTGATAATAGCCATTTCCCTACAACAAGGCTTAGACGTCTTAGAGCTTCAAAACAGATACGAAATTTAGTCAGCGAAGTATCATTAAACATCGATAAATTAATTCTACCGTTATTTATCAAGCATGGTTCTGACATCAAAAATCCAATCTCCTCTATGCCTGGTCACTTTCAATTGAGCCTTGACCATTTAGCCCAAGAAATACAAGATCTTCAAACTCTCGGAATAAAGAATATTATTTTATTTGGAATACCTGAGCACAAAGACGCTACTGGGAAACACAGCTTCCATGAACACGCTATCATCCAACAAGCCATTCGCCTCATCAAACAATTGGCCCCTGAGATGTTGGTTTTCTCCGATATCTGTTTATGTGAGTATACCTCTCATGGTCATTGTGGGGTTATTGAAACTATTGATGGTGATCCTTATGGCGTCATGATAAATAATGATCAAACCATTGAGTTGCTAGCAAAGCAAGCTGTCAGTCATGCGCAGGCTGGTGCTGATATTATTGCCCCAAGTGCAAATATGGATGGTATGGTTCAGGCTATACGCAAAGCGTTAGATGCATCAAACTTCCAACACCTCCCCATTTTAAGCTATTCAGTAAAATATGCATCAGCTATGTATGGACCTTTCCGCCAAGCAGCAGAGGGAGCGCCACAGTTTGGCGATCGCAGTACCTACCAAATGGATCACCGAAATCACTGCGAGGGAATTCGTGAGTGTGCCCTTGATATCACCGAAGGTGCGGATATGTTGATGGTCAAACCTGCTCATACTTACCTTGATATGATTCAGCGAGTAAAATTCGCATTTCCCGCCCTTCCTCTCGGTGCTTATCATACCAGCGGTGAATTTGCTATGTTGAAGGCTGCAGCTGCCAATGGTTGGATTGACGAAAAAAAAGCCGCGATGGAAGTGATCGCGGCCATTCATCGTGCAGGAGCAGATTTTATTTTCACCTATTATGCTAAGGAACTTGCCACTTGGATCTAAAATAACACCAGAAGCAGAGCACCCCTGGTGATGCTTAAGCAGGCTCTAATAATATGGTTTGACAACTACCGTTGTTCCAACATCAACAAAGTCCTCGTTTAACCATCTGGCCGCGCTTGGCAAGACCCTAATGCACCCATGGCTTGTGTTATAGTTGGGTACTTCATAAGCTGCATGAATAGAGTAACTACCTGAGAAGTGCATACAATAAGGCATTTTGGCTCCACCGCCAGTTTCAATCGGATAGAGACTTGAGCGACATTCCTCGCCTTTCTTAGAATAAACTTTAAAAGTCCCAGTCACAGTATGACAAGGCCTCCCAGTGTCTTCACAAAAATCCTTTCCCCCTGATGCACCACCAGTTTTAACTCGATTTCCTTGTGCATCATAGGCAGCCCAAGCTGCAACTTTCGGATCAAAAACAAACACTTTTTTTCCTGTACCTTCACGCTTGACTGGAAAAGCGTCACTACCTCTCGAATCAGCATCCATACTCATGGTGTAATGAGTGTAACCTGCATCATCCACCACTGGGGTTGACCTATCCATTGAGGCACAACCTACTGCCAACATTCCTACTGGTACAATCATAATGAATTTTTTCATTGGTTTCTCCTCCCTCTTTGCTTAATGTATCGGGAGGAATCAGAATAGGTTTAGCTTTTTTTACAAAAATATTAAACTTTGTGATCACTTAATATTCTTTGTGTCTTCTGCAAGAGCTTTATTCGGCAGCATCTCAAGGATAGCAAGCATCAATTGGCGGTCAGTACATTCAAAACAACCACCTCGGGCAGGCATCGCATTGATACCTTCGGAAGTATGTTGGAATAACGACTTTAAACCTTGCTTTAATCTAGGGCTCCAATCTACCTTAGAGCCCTCTCGGGGAGCCCCCATTGGAATCATCGGATCTAGTGCATGACAAGTTGCGCAGAAATGTTGAACAATCTGCTGCCCCTCATCTTTCGCTCCAAGAACACTTTTTAAAAATTCTTGAGGATGATGTGTTTCTGCATACGCAATAAAACTAACATTGCAACCTATGACAAACAGTAAAACAAGCTGGATGTATTTCATCAACAAATTATTATAGATCAACATTACCACTCTTATGCTAAAAACTGAGCTCTTGCCTTAAGATGTCTTATTTGAGTAAGTATACATTGATTTACATAGGCATGAGGAGCTTTTATCAACACTCCCTCATTTCTTTTGGTCTATTTGAAGCTCCGGTGCATTTGCTCCAAAAGCCTTCATCACAGAAAAACATAAGCAATCTCTCACCAACTCGTTGTATTGTTCAAATACTCATTTTGGAGCAATATTGACAGGTGTCATATAATCACTATCACTATCACTATCACTATCATTATCACCATCATCCTTGTCATGTTCAGGATTAACAGCTAAGTCAATGCCTTCATCATGAGACGCTGAAGTCACATCCATTCCAGGAACTTCAGGTGCATCTCTTTTTGGGGGCCTAACGTCTGCCTTTACGGACTCTTCTCGGAACAAAGACAATTGGCGCTTAACTGCAATGACCATTTTTTCCTCGGGACTTTTCCATCCGGTAATCAACGACCAAAGCGATTTTAGTATCCTCACAATGAAGTTATCTGAGTTTTTAAGTAAAGCGTCCTGACTTTCCTGGGACGTAACACGCTCCTTGAAGTGTCTAAGGCGCGTTGATACCGCTTGTGTCTCATCACATAACATGCCCATCAATTGATGAGTCTCTTGAACTTTAGCTTGCGTTATCCGAGAATAAAGTTTGGTGGGATCTTCCGCGAGATGGCTCATCATCTTAAGCAATAGATCAGAACACCTAGCCAGGACAAGATATTCTCTCATCTTCAAAACCATTTTATCAGCATACTGCCGCTCTATTGCAATATCCTCAATTGTACTGTCAACCTTGAACGCATCAGCACGTTTTAAATGCTGCAAAGCCTTATGCAATTCTCTTTGCATTTCAACGCGCGCAGGATTAGCCTCAATATAACCTACTGGCAGCTCAAGTGAGGATAGATTAAGCAACGTGTCATTCAATCCAGAAAAAGCCCTCTTAAAAGGTTCAAGTCCAGACAGCAACGCTTTTTCACGTGTTTGCACTCTTGTGGCCACTTCATCTTCAATATTGTCTTCAAGCGTTAGTCCTTCGAGGATCCTCTCTGCTGGGTCTCGAAGTTGAGATAAAAACTTACATAAAAAAACATCTACATAATGACCAAGGGCTGTATCAAGCCTATTTTTCACCGTTGTAGTGACATGATCGCTCAATATTTTAAATTTAAACGCATCTACTTCGACATCTTTGGCAAGATCTTCCTCCCGAAATTCAGCTTGCAAATATTCAAGTCGACGACTACATTGCACTAATCTTTCCTGATGAGACTGACGATGAGTATCAACCACCTCATGAAGCTGGCTTTCAAGCTTTAAGATCTTTTGTGTTTCTTGAATAAAATCCTCAGGCGTTTCAAGCGATCTTAAGAATGAAGCAGTATCATAATCCACATTGATGCGTACTAAATAAGGTTGCAATCTTTCGTAGATAGTTAAAAATTTCTCTTGATTCTCAGTAGTAAAACCTTCATCAGCAACATCAAAATCAAACAAATTCTTGAGCTCACTAAATGCACCTAGGCGATTGGTCAACATCAATTGCATCACTTCAAGCTCTGCAATTTTTCCCTCTAAGTCATCTTCTTGTATGGAGGATGTTATGTAATCTTCGCGGAACATCGATGCTTGATTACTCTCTAGAAGATAAGGATATATCTTAGAATAGATCTTTATTAACAAGTGTTTTTTCTCCATCAGCGGAGACTGCACTTCTTCAAGCTGCTGGAATAGAGCATTAATCTTATCTTTATCAGGATGGGCACTATCGAACACCACATTTTCATACTCTAAACTGTCATCATGCTCACTGAGCAGTGCCTGTCGTGTCAATTCTTGAGCAATACGCGCCTTAGTCAGAGATGTACTAAGACGCGCTGTTAGAGCTTGTTGATCTTGGCCATGCGGTAATTGGGTGACCAGGGTTGCATAGAAAGCTTTAAATTGGTCACGGACTTGCTTAGATAAAGTACCTGGCTTAAGGCCGAGCTCAAATTCAGCGGTATCTGCAACACCCACCAATTTTGCACCCACAGTCTCTGGTAATTTATCCACACTTTGCATCACCAGCGCACGGCTATCAGCGCCCATCGAGGTTACTTGTTCATTAACAATACCTACAGTTTTCAAGATAGATTTTAAATATTCTGTTTCCCAAGAAAATCCATTCAAACTACTCACGAAATCGTTTATCTTACCGGCAAGCTCTGCTTCATCTTTGGCAACCTCAGCATCCCCTTCACCACGTAGCGATTTTTTTACAGCAAGGGGCATTTTAAACAACTGCTCACCAATCATTCTAAGGTAAGAGACGGCGGGTTTTAAAGGAGCTTCTTCAGCTTCAGGTTCTTCTGCTGGGGGGGCTATCACAGGGGCAACATCAACCATTGCCTCCATACTCCGTGCTCGACGCAAAATATCTTGTTGTTGTTGCCACAAAGTGACAATAGACGGCCTTGATACCTCAGATAAAACAACTGGAGCTTCAGATCGCGCGACAGGTGCCTTGGGTTGAAAATAATTGCCAATAAGCGGTAGATATTTAAGAGGCTCTAATATGTTAAGCGCTTGTCCCATAATCAAAGAAAGACCTGGATTTGCTGATGCACGTTCTAAATTGCGTTTGGCATCGACAACATCAAACACTAATTTAAGTATATTAATGATATATTTAGTCCGATAATATATACCATTTGGATCGCCACTTGCTCCTGCAATCTCTAGTTTTTCAAGTGTCTGTTGCACAAAATGAAGGGTATTAATAATCTGTTGATGAACTTTAACTTCAGGGCTTAATGTATGCATATTCAGCAGTGGAAGTTTATTAAACTCCAACTTCCTAAATACATCTCTATCCAAATTTTCTGCATAAAATTCACGCAAATTTATTGTTATAAACGCCGCAACTTTTTTTGATATTTTAATTTCTTCAAGTTTAGCAAATAAGGTTTTCTTTGCAAGCTCAGATCCCAACGGTGTGATTTCAGTGGCGAGAATTGCATCATGCTCGCTTTCAGCAAAATCCTCAACATACTGGGTGGTCTGATGAATCCACTCATCAAATTTTGGTACCAATTGAGTATGCATAGTATTTAGATCAGCAATTCTTAAGTCATTTTCAGGATCAGAAGACATCAGCGCTTCAACCAATCTGTCATTAAGTTTGGCTAACCTATCTTCAGCGACAACATGCGACTGAAATGTAAGATAAAAGCGGCGTAGCTCTTCTTTTTCACCCTCATCTAGCTCAACGAATTTTGGATTTTCATGCGGATGATTGTCACGAAGCGTATTGAAAAATCCTTTCATAGCTTTCTTCGCATCATTAACCGCTTGTAATTGTACTAAAAATAATACACGTTGCTCATGATAGTATGTTGCAGGTCGTCCTTCTGGACAGATAGATGCTAGTCCTGCAAAAGGTGGCACAGTCTTTACTAATTGTGTTTTATGATGTCGGGCATCATAAAACACTGCTTCGCGCTGCGTGCCACCATGTTCTATAAGTTTAACTTTAAAGTCACCTTGCGCTATCGCTTGTTGAATATCAACTCGAACTGGTCCTTCAAGTGCCATTATTGCTGCAAAGTGATTTGCATAAAGATCTTTCAAACCACCAAGATTGATTCTTGAGAGCCAGGTACGAGGTTGGCTCGTCGTTAACATTTCAATAATAAGCTTATCAAGCTCAGGGTTAAGCTCACATAAGTATTTATGAAAAAGCTTGTAATCAGACAAAAGCGCTAATTTTTCATCAGAAGAGAACTGAGCAAGGCTTACCAATCTATCCATAACAGATTGTGGGCCAAATCCCCTATGCGTCGCGAGCTTTCTAAAAAATCTGTCGGCCGCATCCAATGCGCTATGATCATCTTTCTCAATTTTAGCTTCAGCCAAACGAAGAGCACGCTTGGCTCTTAAAGATGCATCAAAACCTTCATCTGCGAGGTTTCTCAACCCTTTCACAGGTGTTAATACCTCTCCTACCTTATATTCTGGGTTAGCGCCTAAGAAAAAGAACGCCGTTTTTGCAAGCTTATACTCTGCTTGAATTTTTGCATCATCCAAATAACCTGCCTGAACAGCTATCATTTCAACATAACTTGCAAGCTCGCTATAATAGGCTTGCATTTTAGTTATTGCAGGCGCTACCAGCGTCCCTGGTTTTAACGCCATATTTTCTTCAGTTCGCTCAAGCTCAGCAATCAGAATCGGCAAGTAATCATGTCGAATGATATTTAGAGTATCTACCGCATCAAGGTAAGTTTGTTTGGTCAAGGGGGCTGCGGTTGAAAGCAAATCACTACTATGTGTAGTGATAGCCTTCAGAGCGCTATAGTAGGCAGGTAAGGCAAAGAGCGTATGTCTTTCTGAAATATCCTTCAACGCTTTCTCGAGCACCACCTTCTGATGAGTTACAGACGTTGTTCTTGCTTTGAGCGAAATATCAGATTCGCCCGTGGCGATTGCTATACGCAGATCCTCAAATATTTTAGGGAGTTCAAAAAAAATGTGACTCAAATTCTCAAAGCCCTTGTCAGCAGATTGCTCTTCTTCAGGTAAAAAGCCCACAACTTTAGCAAATGCTTTAGCAGCCATACCGCCTGGGTCTTGACGGATAGCTTTGGCATCTAATCTTAAATGCTTGTCCTCACTCACTTCTGATGTTTCAGAAGTGAGTGTATCGAGTGAGGTTGCCACAGATTGAAGGTCACGGACCATACCACTGAGTTGGGGGCCAACGAATCTTTCAATGTCAGTTCCACCGAGATTAATCATTTCTACAGCACTATAGAGTTTATGAATTGATTTGTAGGTGACTAATGCGAAGTCCTTGATGATCCCAGCGGTATAACGTTCAGATCGAATATCAAGATTCTCAAGGTGTTTAAACCCTGTCGCAGCCTCTGAAAATGCATTAAGAATTTTCTTTAAAGATGCAACTTGCGTTGGATCGTCTGGTAATATTTTATAAGGAATTGCTTGCACGCCTCCATCAAAAAACCGTCTAAATGATGGGTCAAAGTAATTGCCAGTGCTTAGATAACCTAGCAAACGGTCACGTATAGCCTCACATTTCTTAGAGAAATGCATATCAGCCTTAAGCCATACAATAACCCTCACCAAGAACTTTCTATCATATTTCACGACTGCCCCTTTTTAAAAAAATGGCTCAAGATTTGATATGAATCATCATCCGTGTACAATGACAAATATAGCATCTATATTCTTATAATACATCTTGATTATTAACATAGCATTAACAGATGATAAAACATCATAATATCCGTGAATTAACTATCATCTTATTCCATGCAATATTATAGATGAGTGGATGAACTGATTTTTACCCTCTCAATTGGATTTTTTGTGGTAGACATACTTGAAAGTACATCTTTTGGTGCCCTGAATGCTTTTGATCAAAAAATCCTGCGGCAGTTATATGACCATTTTTATCTTGGGTTACGGCCACTTGAACTTGACATGGCCCGTGTATTCAAACACCGCCAAGTGTTGAAGACTTCTCTTGATTTCTATCGAAAAAAACTAACACAAACGAACCCAAGTAGCTTTGTCTTCCTCGATAACATTCAGCGAGAATCCCTCCATCAGGATCTCTTATTTACCTTTTATTTACTCTCAGCACAATTTGAATTACAGGCAAAGATCAACCCCGAAGATCTAGCTGGACGACAAGAAGCATTGCATGAGATGACCGAAGAAATTCACATAACCGCACGTTTTATCCACGAATTAAGACTATCTTCACACAAGGCGCCAACTAAAACTATATTTTTCGATAGTAAGAGATTTCTTACAACCTATCTGAACCTCAATGAGCGTGATGAAAATTTCGTCTTTGAAAGCAGACTTACTGGTATCAAATATGACGCATCTTACATCAACAGACTCAGATCGCAGTGGTCGCGTGCAGGAGGGCTATTAAAAACCATCCTAACGCAATTATCCGAACCAAGTTTTTCGATAGAACAGATAGAAAAAAAATGTATCACACCATCCTACATCACCAGCAACATGGCTTGGGGCTTGTACCTTATCACAGTCATTATTGATCTATCTTTAATCATAAGACACACTTTCACTAACTCTTGGATGAGTCAAGAGGAAGAAAAACTTCCCCTAACACCGCAAGAGAGATTCGATGCCCAGTGGACTTTTCGAAAATTTGACTTTATTAGCAATTTATATTGGGCAATTGCATTTATTCTCTCTTGCTTTTGGCTCAGTGGGGGTGGATTAACGGGTTATATAGGTCGAATTTTAACCATGGTATTTCTCATTGGGGATGGCGGACTTGCGGTTTTAAAATTAAATCATGAACGTCAATTATACGAAAGAACACTCAAAACCTATGATAAGAACATCCAACGACTCAATATGTTATTAACTTTAAAAAATGACACTTCTCAAATTGAGCGCCTACAATTGCAACTTGAAACAGCAATCAGTGCCAAAACGCATTTACAATTTGAATGGAGATATCAACATTTACGCTTAAAAAATGAGGTTGCTTATGCATGGGGTTTGGTGTTTGCCTTTGGACTCATCTATTGTTTCCTCATGCCTGAAGTCATCATCCCAGAAGCGTTTGCAATCACCATTGGTGCTGCGGGTACTGCTTTGTACTTTCTAGAGAATCTTGCCTATGCGATAGTCGGAGGTGATCTACATGTCTTAAAATCACGTGAAATGGCTTCTATGATAGAAAAAAAATGTAGGGATTTATTATTTCAGTTTCATCTGATGAGCTTGCAATCTCCAGGAGTTGTTAATGATAGCCAGATGAAGTTGCGCTTTGTTGAAATGAAACAGCTCGTTCTTTCTTTAGAGGCTCAAAAAAAGCTATCTGATTATCATCTTTTACAATTCATTCGCACATTGATGGTGGATACCATCACTCCTTCTTTGTTGTTTGTAGGTTATATTTTCTTATCCATTGAACCTTGCTTGGCACTCACTGCATTGCTCTTAAGCATTGCTATAGTATCAAAAATACTAATAATTTTCCCAGAGACAGCAAAAGCATATACTTATGAAGAAGAAGAATATCTACACTTCGCATTACGTCCTGCCCCAGTACTAGAAGATTTATCAGCAAAAATATCCCCGCATCATCTAAATCAACATGGATTTTTTTCAAACAACAGCCACTCAGAACTTCCAAAATATTTCATAAAATCTGACAAATCATTTATCCGCGACACAGAGAATTGCACGAATTTGACTCATTAAAGAACACTGTGATACAATTAATTATAACCACCCACACCCGGATACTCAATGAAAGCACAGGCGGAAATTGACACATCAAATAAAATACTACTTGAGAAACTCCGTAAAGATGGGGAAGAGGAGGTTATTTTTGAGCTAAAAAGAAAAATTGCATCTAATATAAAAAATCAAGTAGAGTTAAGTAGGCATGCCTTTGATACGTTAAAAAGAATACATCTGCGTGAGATTAGAAGGGCGTTTCTCATCACATCGTCGATTGACGCAATAGAAAAGACAAGTGCTAAAGACCAGTTTATGGAGCAATGGAAAGAACTATGCCAACATTTTGTTACTAAAAAAATTCCATATTTAATTGCTTTAGCATTGGCAGAAGATACTAAGACAATGACGCTTGCAATCAAACACCATCGTGATGCAGTGATTCAACACATTAAGACGCTTCAGGAAAAAGGCACAGAAGACTTACCTGTTTTAATTATAGCATTAAACGCAACAACCAACTTACTGAATAAAGAAATCACGCCCAAGGAATACAAGGCAATCGCGAGTACTATGAATGGGTATGGTTCTAATGGTCCCATATTACTTGGACTTTTAATGTTAGCGCTATGTGTTACATGTATCGCAATCGGTGCAGGGTTGATCGCCGTTACTGCCACTGGATTGTCATCTATTGGTTTTTTCGCAATCAGTGCCCCAAGTGGCTTATCTTCGGCAATGCGTTCTCTTGCAGCTCAGCAACAGAAGGAAATTAACCAGACTGCTGCTTCTGTGCCTGTACCATAGGCTTGGATGAGCTGCAATTGTTATCGCGAACAGATTTTTTCTGACGAGTATTTATGACAAGAAATCATTAGCGATGTAAGAAAAGTGGCGATCGAGCTGGGGAATTTGCTTGAATCTATGGTAATATATCTGCGTTTTTGGTTTTAAACAAAGGTTAGATTGACATGGATTATCATTATTTTAAAACTAGGTTAAACCATTTATATGCACACTTCATTGATGGAGCTAAGCGTCCTACGTTTTTTGATATTGACACAACCTACCCTGAATTAAATACCATCACAAATGCATTTCAGCTTATTAAAGCAGAGTTTGAAGCTGTCATTGCTTCGAAAAAAGAATTACCAAAATACCACGAGATTGATCCCGGTGAACATGAAATTTCCAACACAACAGATAAAAATTGGAACGTTTTTATGCTCTATTTACTTGGCTATCAACTCGATGAAGCGCGCGTACTTTGCCCCAGGTTGTGTGAACTATTAAATGGTATACCTCATCTTATTCAAGCGTTTTTTTCTATTATTGAGCCAGGCAAGTCAATTCCTCTTCATGAAGGCCCTTATCTTGGCTACTTGCGTTACCACCTGGGCTTAGAAGTTCCCAAAAATAATCCACCACAAATCATTGTGAACAACCAACCCTATACCTGGCAAGAAGGTGAAGCGGTATTATTTGATGATTCCTGGCCACATGAGGTGAAAAACACCAGTGATGGCTATCGCGCCGTACTGATCATCGATGTTTTACGTCCAATGCCGATATTCCCAAGATTGGTCAATCAGTTCGTAACCAATGTGATAGCTCGCTACACGTATGGTCGAAAAACCATGAAACGTGCCGCAGAATATGGTACTGCGATTCAACCATTGCATAAGTAGTTTTCTCAAAGCGATCAGTTACATGTGAGCATCTCCTTGACTTTTGCTCGAAAACTGAGCATATTATACATATATCTGACATTGAACTCTCTATAGAAGATATATATGCCTAAATTTCAACCCATCAAAACATATGCATCCCATAAATTTGTCCATTTTATCCTACTCGCTCTTGGAAACGATCTTGGTTACCCAGGAAAAAGAAAAGCCATCAATGATGAAGTTGGTGCAGCTGAGGATGATTATGGGCATAAATTATCCCTAATAGATGGATTTTGCGCAGGCGTTGCCATATCTTGGCTTCAAGCATCCTTTATTCACGATGAAAGATCATTTACAGCCAGAATCGATTTTCTCATTAAGTTCATTAAGGAAGGTGGGGAATTTTCCGCCTTTACAGATGCCAAGCAAAAAGTGATAACTAAAAAACCATTAACCGCTGATGAAATTCAGTTATTAGATATTCTTGCATGGTTTGACACCCTCATGCTGCATCAACAACCCTTCGAATTCAAAGAAGTATTTTCAAAAGAGATGTACCAAAGTAACATCATTGAGATTTCGCGCTTCACTCAATCAAAAGCAGCTGAGGGAAGCACTCTGATTGAACTTTACACTGATGCGAATATTTACTCTCTTGAACAATTAAAACAGTATTTAGAGGCTTTTCCTTTAGCTGCAGCTAAACTAGCCCCTCCTTTAAAAGATACAAGACTAGGATTCTTATTAAAATCCATGGCTCATGCTGTTGCTATTACTTTTGATACCACGACCAAACAATTCTCTTTTATGGATATCAATCAATACCCTCCTAAACAAGTTACAAATACTGATGAACTCATCTCTTTGATTCGTAGTTCAGAAACATTTGGTTCAAGAGAATTTCCTGAAATGACAACGTTCCATACGACACTTTTCGCTTTGGAAAATCCACAAAATAAAGAACAACTAGCTTTATTGAAAGACATTTTATCAAAAAGCATTTCTAAAGAAATCAATCCCCAAAATCTTTCAAGAATTAACAGTCCAGCGTTGTCATTACTTGTCCTAGTTAAATTTGCTGAGTTCAACAGATTGGCTTTTGACAGCAATGCAGCCCATCTATGGGGAAGGACCATAGAACTACTTAACGATCATCTAACCACCCCCGTCCATTTTGCCGCATTAAAAGGTTTTACTAACATCATTGAAGAGATCATTAAGCTTCCGAATGCAAGAAAATTATTAAATAAGAGAGACTCGAAAGGATATACACCGGCATTTCTTGCTGCTAGCGAAGGAAATATTGAAATTATCAAAGCCTTGGCAAAATTGCCTTACGCACATGAACTATTTACTGTTGAATCCGATGGCAGTACACCAGCTTTCGCCGCGGCTTATTTTAATCACGCTGCTGTGATTCAAACCTTATCGGAATTGAGCTTCGCAACAGAGCTCATGACCCACCTGTGCAAGGGCTTTAGCGTAGCCTATCTTGCAACCTCTCCTGAACGAGATCCTGTTTTTCAAGCTATGACAACCAGCAAAAGCTGTTACTCATGGTTTCAAACTCCTTGCAAAGATGGACGTAAACCGAGTCATTTTCTTACCCCCGAACAGGCTAAAAAGATAGAGCCCAGGTAGACAATAACCACAGAGTGCTCGAAATGATACAATGCTTGGCTTGAAGGCGCGCAGACGTCCTTCACCCGCCTGCGTTAACCTCCAATAGCCCTTTGTCCACAAATTCATTGTAGCTACCTTTGAAAAAGCTCGTGCCTGAATTTTTGGAAAAATATAGAATCTTAGAAGCTATTTTTTCTACGAAATAACGGTTATGGCTTACCACAATCAACGTGCCTTTAAATTCGACTAAGGCCTCAGCTAAACTCTCAATCGTTTCAACATCCATATGGTTGGTGGGCTCATCAAGAATCAGCACGTTTGGCGCGTCAAGGATCACTTTAGCAAGCAATAGACGCGCGGCTTCGCCCCCACTGAGCGAGAGAACATCCTTTAATACATCGTCTTTTTTAAATAACATCTGTCCCAATGCTTGGCGAACCTGCTGCTCTGAAGATCCTCTAGCATGATCATTTAACCAATTAAATACCGTGCATGATTGATTTAATAAATCATGGTGATCTTGAGAAAAATAACTGATCCGAATTTCACTTCCCCAAATTACCTCACCCTCATCTTTTTCCACAAGATTTAATAAAATTTTCAACAAAGTTGACTTGCCACGGCCATTAACCCCTAAAATTGCAATTTTATCACCACGATGCACCTCGAAGCTCAACCTTTTGAAAAGTTGTTTATCTTTAAATGACTTTGCTAACTGATTCACTTTACATACTAATTTACCAGTCGGATTTTTTGGTTCAAATTTAAAATGGGGGGCGATTCTTGATGATTTTTGTACATCAGGAATTTCAATTTTTTCAATCATTTTCATCCGAGAGCGGGCTTGAGCGGCTTTAGATGCCTTGGCTTTAAAACGCTCAACAAAACGTTGCATATGCGCAATCTTTTCCTCAGCACTGCGTTTTTCTGTATTTTTTTGCTCATCAATCAGTTGTTTCTCTTGTAAAAACTTTTGGTAATTCCCAGAATATTGCCTAATTTCACCATAATCGATATCCAAAATGCTGTTAGCAATATGATTGATAAATTCAATATCGTGCGAAATAAAAACCACCAGCCCTCTAAAATCAATGGTTAAGAATTTCTCTAACCATTGAATGGATAATATATCCAAGTGATTGGTTGGCTCATCCAGCAACAAAATAGATGGTCTTTGGAACAACGTTTGTGCAAGTAAAACGCGAAGCTTATAACCTCCAGATAATGCACATAGAGGCTTCTCATGATACTCTTCCGGAATGCCAAGACCTTCAAGTATTTGAGCTATTTCACCAGGTGCAGAATAGCCACCTAAGTGCATGATGGTCTCCTCAAGTTCAGCATAACGAAAACCCATTGCATCATCCCAATCGCTGTGGTTTAAGAGCTCATCTCGCTCTTGAATTGCTTGCCAAAGTGGGGGCTTACCTTGCATCACCACATCTATAATTCTAGTATTTTCGTAACGAAACTGATCTTGCTTTAACCAACCAATCGATTCACCCTTGGGAATCATAATCTCACCATCACTTGGCGTTTCTTCGCCAGTGATGAGTTTGAAAAAAGTTGACTTCCCACAACCATTCGCACCAACCAGCGCGTAACGCAACCCCGTATTTAAAATCAAATCGATATCACAAAATAAGACCCGAGTACCAAACGCCATCCCTACTTTGCTTAATGAAATCATTGCCCCACCTACTCAACCCATTTATCTGCACATCATACCACACCTAGATCAATAGACATGTTGCGATATGCCACAAAATTACGCCAAAGGTTCTTAATAAATCCAACGAACTCTCAACTATAGCCTGTCAATGCTTTAAATGAGAATATTGGACCTTCAAGCACAATTGTCTTGGTTTAAAAAAAATGTCTACCTGCGCTTAAGAGTAAGATGATTAGACTAACAAGCCAGGAATAGATCTTTTTTTCTCTGAATTTTGTTCCAGAGCCCAGAAAATATCTAAGCCTACTATTAATTCGTTTTGACAAATGTACTACAACATACCCTTGTACTCTCCCAAAAAATCCCTTAAATTCCAACAAGCTCGTTCGTCCAACCCGAGTCTCTATGGAAATTGTATGTTTTTATGCAGGGATTGCTTTTTTTTATTTTAAAAGCATATATCCCATTGCTTTAATTGGTTGCACCTTGTTTATTAGACCCAAGATGAAGTTCATTCTATGGTCTTTGTTTGGTATTACATGGAGCTTTCTCCATCAATGGCTCATCGACGAACCCCATTTTACTCAACCCCAGGTCATCAAACATGCTGCAATTGAGGGTATTATCACGAGCATTCCCAAACAAACAGCCAGCAAAACTGAGTTTCTATTTTTAATTGAATCCCAAAATAAGAGAAAAACAAATCAGACTGCGCTTATTTCGTGTTACAAAGATTGTCCGATCATTCATCCAGGTGAACATTGGGCGCTTCATGCAAAATTAAAAACACCCGTGAATCTAGCAAATCCCGGTGGGTTTGATTATCACACATGGTTAAGCTCACGGCATATCACATGGGTGGGGGCAATTTATCCTCATGGCTTTAAGAAACTATCAACGGCTCGCGGTTATCGCCTGATGAACTATCAAGAATCATTGCTAAAGCGTATTGAAAACCTTTATCCGGATAAAGAAACTGTAGGCATTTTAGAAGCTTTGACGCTTGGAGTAACCTATCACATTGACAAATCTCAGTGGGATCTCTTTAGAAGAACCGGTACAACCCACCTGATTGACATATCAGGTGAGCATATTGCTATGGTGTCAGGGATAATTTTTTTTCTGGTAAAATGGCTAAGCAAACGCATTCCTAAATTTTGTCTTTACTACCCCGCACCAAAAATCGCAGGTCTAATAGCGATGGTAGCAGCGATTGGCTATGCTCTAATTGCAGGGTTTGCTGTTCCCACACAACGAGCACTTGTCATGTCTTGTGTGATGCTTACAGGAAACTTAATAAGCCATCGGATCGCTGGATGGCAAGCATGGCGCTATGCTTTACTTGCAGTACTTTTATATGAACCTCATGCAGTCTATTCTCTTGGTTTTTATTTCTCATTTATTGCTGTTGCAATCTTGATGCTCACCCAGCAACGATTTCAATGTCGCGGCATCAAAAAAACACTCTTATTACAGGCAGCTTGTTTATTTGGTTTAATGCCGTTGTCTTTATACTGGTTTTCTTATGCATCGCTAAACGGCCTCATCGCCAATTTAATCTCTATCCCTTGGGTAAGCTTGTTCATCGTGCCTCAGGCTTTGTGTATGATGTTATTAAGCTCTTTATTTGTCATACCAGGCACTGTAGCATTGCTGGAATGGTGTATCTCAAGCTTCATGTATTGCTTGAAGTATATTGATAACTTCACCCAATTTAACATTATTTACTCCTATCCTAAGCTCCTATTTCCTCTTACAATCATGACGACGATGACAAGCCTGGCTTTACTTCCACTAAAAAGAACATCTGTCATCGCAACCCTCATACTCATTGCCAGTTTGTTTCCTCGCTATGATAAAGTAAAAAAAGGTGAGGTAAAAATAGATGTTTTGGATGTAGGGCAAGGCCTTGCTGTCCTCGTTAGAACAAATCATCACGTCTTACTTTATGATACCGGTATGCAACTTTATAAAGGTGGAGACATGGGTAAACTTGCTATCATGCCCTACCTGAATTTGTTGAATATAAAACAAATTGATAAGATCGTAATCAGCCACTCTGATCTTGATCACCGAGGTGGGCTTAACTCATTAAAAACTGCCTATGTTCTTAAGGAGCTTTTGGTCGATGACCCAAGTTTTTACCATGAAGGGTTGCCCTGCCATGATTACCCCGCGTGGGTTTGGGATGGTATTTTCTTTCAATTTTTAGCATTACCGGCAAACGCACCAAAAAATAACAATCATTCGTGCATCTTAAAAATCTCGCATCCCAAAGGACAACTCCTCCTTACGGGGGACATTGAAATTCCAGCTGAACGTTACTTATTGAAACATTACCCGCAATTACTTCGTTCAAGTATTCTTCTTATCCCTCATCACGGTAGCAAAACATCCTCAAGTATCGAGTTCATTGAGGGAGTCCATCCAAAATATGCCGTAGTCTCATATGGATTTGACAATCGCTACAAGTTTCCTCACCAACAAGCAATCAGCCGCTATCAAGCTCACCATATTCCCATTTGCAGCACCAGCACATGTGGCATGGTTAGTATTCGATTAAAAAATGGTGAACTTAAGCCTATCTGTGGTAGAAATAAGTAGGTAACGTCTCCTAATTTGTTTAGTATTCTAAACCTTAAGCTCGTTAACGATTAAGTGTTTGAAAGTGAACATGGTAGTGAAAAATGAAAGGCAGCACCCCGACTTGTCATGTTTTCAACCCATATATTTCCCCCATGCTGCAGAATAACCCGATGACAAATAGCAAGTCCTAGACCAAGACCACGAACCGTCATGATTTTTTTGCCCTGATAAAACGTTTCAAAGAGCTTGTCTCTTTCTTCGAGTTCAACACCCGGGCCTTTGTCCTCAACACTCACAATGATTTTACTTTTTTTCCACAGAACTGAAATTGTCACCGGGGTATTCGATGGAGTAAATTTAACCGCATTATCTATTAAGTGGCATAGCACCTCTACAATCAACTTTCTATTGACGAACAAACCTGGCAATTTTTCTGGGATATGAAGATGCACTTTCCTATCACATAAGAATAACGTTGATTTTTTAATAGCCGAACTGATAATCGTCTTGATAGAAGCTTTAGTCTTCGTTAGAACAAGATGAGGTGACTCAAGTTGAATGATCTGGATAATATTATGGTCAAATTTCTTCAATCGCTCAATTTCAAAGTCAATGCCACGTTCAATGCCTTGCACCTCAGCCAAGGGCACTTTTTTCAATGGTTGCAGAGCATTCTGAATCATTTTCAAATGACTATGAAGATCATTTGAAATAGCCTCCAACAACGTTTTTCTAGCCCTTTCAGTTTTGATTTTTAATTCACGCCGGGTACTTTGCTCATGAAGCCTATCAACTTCTAAAGCAAGCGCTACTTGATTCACACATGAGTCCAACAATTCGGCTTGTTCAGGGGAGAGTAATTGTTGTGACTTTGGCTTTATTTTCATCACGCCTACTACGCTATCAGCTGTTAGCAGTGGCAAAAATAGTGCATCTGAAAAAGCTAACGTATCGGTTCCCAGTCCGGCACTCTGACCCATTTCATAGACCCAAAGAGCAATACTCGCTTCCTTAGGGGGGAGTATGTATTTGCTACCTGTAACATCATATGCCTCAAGCTGATTTTTTTTAGGCAGCAACACAATGACATCACAATTAAACACCTCGGATATATAACTTGCGCCAAATTTAACTAACTTATCAACACCGCGTGTCTTGGTTAATTGACGACTTAATGTATACAATGCTGTTGTTTGATGTTGCACCGTACGTGCTGATTCAGCTTGCCGACGCGTTACAATCGTAAGATAGCTTATGATCTCCGCAACCATAAGCATTACCAATAAAGTGAAAAAATTCTCTAAATCAGAATTGGAAACCCCATAATATGGCTGAACAAACAAAAAATCGTAAATAGCCACACTAAGAAAAGATGACACAATGGATAAGCTAAGATCCCCTAAGCGTGCAATAATAGTCACGCTCAACAGATAGACCATCACCAAACTGCTTGCTGAAAGATAGGGATAAAAAACAATATTGATGAATGTTGCAAGCGTAAGAATTACCATAGCCAAGCTGTAGGATTTCCAAGCCCTCTCTTTTGATGATGATGGTGATGGTTGTTTGTTAAAACATTTACCCACCCTTACCCCATTCATAATGTAAACGTCTATCTCACCACTATGCCTAAGAATCTCATCCACTAATCTAAATCGCTTAAAACGCCACCAAGTGCTCGGATATTTTTGGATCATGATTTGGGTGATATTTTGTGCGCGGGCAAAAGCCATGACTTCTTGTACAATATCAATGCCCGTCAATACATGGGTCACCGCTCCCAAGAGCTCTGCAAGTTTTAAATTTTGTAGCGCGCTTCTTTTATCTACACTTCGAGATGCTCCGCTCGGGGCCTCAACATAGATTGCGACCCATTCAGCCTGCAATGATGTAGCCATACGCTTTGCAGCCCTAATTAACTTCTGCGCCTCGGGCCTTGGACCAACACATACAAGGATTTTATCTTTAGTTGGCCAAATTTCGTGAATACCCTCTTGCTGTCGATATAACAACACATCTGAACTAACGCGCTCTGCTGTAGTCAATAGAGCCAACTCTCTTAGCGCTATTAAGTTCCCTTTGCGAAAGAAATGCTCAATGGCAAGTTCAGCTTGCGCTGGAAAATACACCTTTCCATCTTTCAATCGTTTCAATAATTCTTCAGGAGGTAAATCAACAAGAACAATGGTATTGGCCATTTCAATCATTGAGTCAGGGACAGTTTCTTGAATAGGTGCATGAATGATTTGAGCTACATCATCTTTTAAACTCTCAATATGTTGCACATTAAGGGTGGTATATACATCGATGCCTCTATCTAAAAACTCTTTAATATCTTGCCAACGCTTAGCATGTCGCAAGCCCGGTGGATTTGAGTGAGCCATTTCATCGATGAGAATTAATCCTGGATGTCTTGTCAAAGCAAGATCTACGGAAAATTCTGAGCATGTCGTTCCACGATATTTAACCAATTGCCGAGGTAATACCTCAAAGTGTTTGATAAGCTCTTCGATGTCTTTTCGACCATGTGATTCAACAATACCAATCACAACATCAAGGTTATTTTTACGTTTTTCAAGTGCATCATGAAGCATTGCATAGGTTTTGCCAACACCAGGAGCTGCCCCTAAATAGATTTTAAGGGTTCCGCGATCTGCTGTACTCGTAACTTCCGAACGAGATAAAAGCTCTTCAGGTGTGGGGCGCTTTTCCTTCACGATAATTTATCCAGTGCGATATTTAACGTTAAGACGTTAAGACGTGGCTCCCCAAGGACAAACCACGGCCGATTTTTTAAATGTTCTGAAATTAACTGATTAAGCGTTACCTCTGGGAGTTTACGAAGTCTTGCTATTCTTGGTACCTGATAAAAAGCCGCGTAAGGACTAATGTCAGGATCAAGGCCACTAGCAGATGCCGTAACCAAATCTACCGGGATGAGATCTCTATTACCCATATCGAGTTGTTTGAGTTGATTGATACGAGCCTGGACAGTTTCCAAAAAAACAGGATTAGACGGACCTAAATTAGATGCGCGAGAAGCCTCACCATGATATGGAAAAGGAGTGGTTGCTGAAGGGCGACTCATGAAATATCTTGGCGAAGAAAACCATTGTCCAATATGTAGCGACCCGACCACACGCGCCCCATCTTTTACCAAACTCCCATTAGCCTGCCATGGGAAAAAAAGTTGTGCAAAAAACGTCACCAAAAGAGGATAGATCAATCCAGTCAATAGCGTCAGCATCAATAACATTTTCGACGCGACTTGCATCGTTTTTATTGCCTCTTTCAACATATTTAATCCCTTTAAACCCAACCCAACCCCAACAAGACTACATCAATCAACTTTATCCCAAAGAAAGGCACAACAAGCCCCCCTACACCGTAAAATAGCACATGATTTCTTAGCAATTTTGTGGCGCCTACATGATGATACCTTACCCCTTTGAGCGCTAAAGGAATGAGCAACACGATAATGAGCGCATTGAAGATTACCGCGGATAATATTGCACTTTTAGGCGTAGCAAGATGCATAATGTTGAGACGA
This sequence comes from Legionella sp., assembly GCA_044233795.1. Lineage (GTDB taxonomy): Bacteria > Pseudomonadota > Gammaproteobacteria > Legionellales > Legionellaceae > JBIIJL01. Next base: position 35,535 of record JBIIJL010000008.1, read on the forward strand.
TTAAGCAGCGGAAACGTGGTTGCAAAAGCAGCAGGAAGAATAGCAAAATACTTAGCAACATCATTTGCAATACTAAAAGTCGTTAAAGCACCTCGAGTCATCAGTAATTGTTTACCTATTTCTACAATTTCTATCAATTTAGTTGGATTTGAATCAAGATCAATTAAATTTCCAGCCTCTTTTGCCGCCTGTGTGCCAGTATTCATGGCCACCGCCACATCAGCTTGAGCAAGTGCTGGGGCATCATTGGTGCCATCTCCTGCCATAGCAACCAAATGGCCTTGCGCCTGCAACTCACGTATCAGTTTAAGCTTTTCGATAGGTTTAGCATTTGCATAAAAATCATCTACCCCTGCTTCCGCCGCGATAGCCGCCGCCGTCAGTGGATTATCTCCCGTAACCATGATGGTTTTGATACCCATACGACGCAATTGTGCGAATCGTTCACGGATCCCACCTTTAATAATATCTTTAAGATAAATCACCCCTAAGACACTTTTATTTTCAGTCACTACAAGTGCAGTACCACCTTTACGTGAAATCTCTTCTACACTTTGCATGACTTCAGGAGGAAATACCCCCTTTTGGTCTAGTATGTATTCTTTAATAGAAAGTGCCGCACCCTTTCTAATTTGCCGACCCGGTAAATTAGCACCACTCATCCTTGTTTCAGCAGTAAATGGAATAAACGTTGCTTTAAGTTCTGAAATCTCGCGCCCACGAAGCCCATATTTCTTAGCTAAAATTACAATACTGCGACCTTCGGGCGTTTCATCTGACAATGAGGCAAGCTGAGCCGCATCAGCTAACGCTTCGATGTTTATATTTCGTGCTGGGATAAAATCAATAGCCTCTCGATTACCAAGCGTGATAGTCCCAGTTTTATCCAACAACAACACATCCACATCCCCCGCTGCTTCAACGGCTCGTCCCGACATAGCAACCACATTAGCTTTGATCATTCTATCCATACCAGCAATTCCAATTGCGGAGATCAACCCGCCAATAGTAGTTGGCGCAAGACACACAAACAGCGCCACTAAAACAGTTATCGCAACCCCGTTTCCAGCATGTGCCTCTTGTATACTATACAAAGACAAGGGAAGGAGTGTTGAACAGACCAACAAAAAAACAATGGTCAGTGCTGCCAACAAAATTGTCAACGCAAGTTCATTGGGTGTTTTTTGGCGTTTTGCACTTTCCACTAATGAAATCATATGATCTAAAAAGGTTTCGCCAGGGTTTGAGGTGATCCGAATCAAAAGCCAATCTGATATCACTTGTGTCCCCCCCGTCACAGCGGAGCGATCCCCGCCACTTTCTCTAATCACTGGTGCACTCTCACCTGTAACAGCACTTTCGTTAACACTTGCAACACCCTCGATAACTTCACCGTCGCTTGGGATAAAGTCTCCTGATTCGACCAATACAATATCACCTCGACATAACTCTTTAGATTGGACCAACGTCATCTGGGCATGTCTTGAGGGCTTATTCAATTTTTTTGATTGGATTTCACGGCGTGCCTTACGTAACTCGTTGGCCTGTGCACGTCCGCGGCCTTCTGCCATACTTTCAGCAATATTGGCAAATAAAAGGGTGAGCCAAAGCCAAATGGTAATCGTAAGAATAAAATTAGCACTATCTTCTCCCTCACCAAAGAGCGCTTGAAGATAAAGACCGAAGGTAATCATTGATCCAATATACACCCCAAACATGATGGGATTTTTCATTTGATGGCGAATATTGAGTTTTAACAACGCCTCAATCAAAGCCGTTTTTATGAACTTGAATTTCCATAAAGAACGATGACTATCTCTAGCGACCATCGGCCCCCCATAAGGTCAACTGTTCAACAATAGGTCCTAGTGCCAATGCCGGAAGAAAGGACAACGCTCCTATTAAGATAATCACACAAATTAGCAATACGATAAAAAGGGGGGTATGTGTTGGTAAGGTACCCGAACTAACAGGAATTACTCGTTTTTTTACCAATGCACCTGCGATTGCCAACGTTGGAATTGCTATCCAAAATCGACCAATCAGCATCACAAGCCCGCCCAGGTAATTATATGGAGGTGTATTGGCATTCAATCCCGCAAAAGCACTACCATTGTTATTCGCCATCGAAGTAAAAGCATAAAAAATTTCGGTCAATCCGTGTGGACCTTGATTTAAAATCCCACCCAAGAATGCCTCACTTCTTAAAGCAAAAGCGGTAGTTATCAGCACAAGGATGGGCATCACCAGCACTGCTATCGCTGCCATCTTCATTTCGAAAGGCTCTATTTTTTTTCCGAGATATTCAGGCGTTCGACCTACCATTAAGCCTGAAATAAATACAGTAATAATCACAAGCAACATCATGCCATAAAGCCCTGAACCTACTCCGCCGAAGACCACCTCACCCAAATGCATCATCCACAATGGTATCATCCCAGAAAGTGGCGTATATGAGTCAAGCATCGAATTCACAGCCCCATTTCCTGATGAAGTTGTAGCAACCGACCATAAAACTGAACTAACAATACCCAATCGAACTTCTTTTCCTTCCATATTACCACCAGGGTACAAACCATCGATGGGGGCCATCGCAACACCCATGTCTCCTAATGCTGGAAGACCCTGTTGTTCAAGCATCACAGCGGTAAATGCCATTGGCAGAAACATAAACACCATAGCGAATAATATACTCAGACCTTGCCGTTTATCATTCACCATCTGTCCGAACGTGATGCAAAGAGAGGCCGGAATTAATAAGAGCGCGATCATTTCTAGAAAATTAGTTACAGGGGATGGATTTGCAAACGGATGCGCAGCGCTAGTACTAAAAAAACCACCACCATTAGTACCGAGTTGTGTGATAGCGACTTGGGAAGCGACAGGCCCCATTGGGATGACTTCTGAATAGCCATTTTTTGTTTCGAAACCACGAAGGCTTACATTTGGTTTCAGATTTTGAATCACGCCAAGTGCTACCAGCATCAAGGCCAACACAAACGACAATGGCAAAAGAATGTACAACACCCCACGCAGCGTATCAACCCAAAAATTGCCGAGCACTTTACCACTATGGCTGGCAAATCCCCTAGCCAATGCGACTAACAATGACATTCCAGTAGCTGCTGAAAGAAAATTCTGTGAAGTAAAAGCCAGCATTTGTGTTAAATAGCTCATACTGGTTTCACCACTATAGGCTTGCCAATCTGTATTGGTGGTAAAACTTACTGCCGCATTGAACGCTAAATCAGCACTCGGCGCACTAAAATGCTGCGGATTAAAAGGTAGGTAATTTTGCAAACGTTGGATGCCATAAACGAGCAGCACTCCCAATAGATTAAATATCAACATAGCAGAAAGATAAGCCTTCCAATCCATTTCATCATCTGGATTAATGCAGCATATTTTGATTAAAAAAAGCTCTATTGGTAACCTTTTCCTTAAATATTGAGGCCCTCTTCCTGCATAAACCTCGGCCATGTACCACCCCAATGGCTTAACCAGAAGCAGTAACACTGCAAGAAATAAAACTATCTCAAATAAACCGAACCGATTAATCATCGCATCCTTACTAAGGTCTGTTGACAATCCGTTTTGGATAATGTTCCAAATTGCCCACGTACCGTGGACATGCCACATCACGTAAACGTTGTAGAGCAATTGTCAACACGCCCTATAATATTGTTAAAAAAGCTCTGGTTTAAACAATACAATAAGCAAATAAATAAACAAAGCTGCAGTTACCACTCCGCAAACTAAATAAACGCTCATTGCTCGATCCTCGAAATTGCGTCATAAAAGTATATTAAGGCCTTTGAAAGTAGAAAGAAGCCTACTAACCCAAAAACGATAAAAAGATCAATCATCACAAATTCCATTCAGATGTCCTGGATTACATTCTACCTTCGAAGAGGCCATAAATTCAAAGTATTAAAAATTACAGTCAATGCATAATATGATTGACAAAAATCATATAGATTATTTTTAGAACTTGATGTATACTTTTGTGCAAATATTGCTAATCGTTGTATTAGTACAAACAACTATAGTTAGCTCTTCATGTCATCTGGAGGTAGACAATGACTAAGCATCTCGAACTCAGTACAATAATTGACACCGCCTTCGAAGCGCTTTCAACCCGTGGAAATGAAGCTATCGTTGAATTTTGCGATATACTCGACGAGATTAAAGATTCATCTTTACGCCAGAAGCACATCAATAAAGCTATCAAGGCATTAACACTCCTGACCAAATCACCAAAAACTAATCAAATTGGCAAAAATTGGTTTTACCTTGGTGTCATGTATGAAAGAACCCTTGTTGAAAGCTCTAAGGCTTCTCATTCTAGCTCATTCATAGAACCAGCCGACTCAGTCGAGCTTTTTTCATCCGACAATAACGACTCAGAAGAGTCATATGCTGCGGTAAAAGCAGATGAATGCTATCATACAGCACATCAGTTGGGTGATTTTTTTGCCAGCTACCGTATAGCCGTACGCTACGAATTTGGCATTGGTGGTGACTACAGATACGATTTTGCAGAGCATTATTATAAAGAAGCGATGAAAGATCCTATTCTCAAGACAGCTGCAACGGTAAGATACGACGCTGTAAGAAGCAACAGCTCCATTAGTAATTCAGTCACACCATTCTGGCTTGATAATATCAGTGAATCAACGAACAAATCAAAGGTTATATTGTCTATTTCAAAAGCAGAGCATGAGGAAATAATTAATCAAGCTGACGCTCAAAAAATCATCGGTGACATCATTAATGCCATAAGATCTGGTAAATATTCTGGTATAGTTCAATTTGTAAATATCATTAACCTACCTAAATTTGCATTTGCAAAACAAGAGTTCATCGACAGCATTATTATCGAGGTTTCAAGGTTATTATTGACAAGTGAAGATAAACTCATTAAATCAAATGCTAATTTTTGTAAAGGTTACCTCTTCGAATTTAACCTTACTGAGAGTAATGAAAAAAAGGATGAGACTGAAGAATTCGAGCACATTGTACAACATACGGATTCAGACGTTGGCTCCGAGTGCTCAGAAATTAATCATTTAGAGTTTTTTGAGGACGATCCTGATGAGCGACTAGAAAAAGCGATCGAGCTTTATAATGAGGCTGTATCGATAGATACGAATCCTTTTGCTATCTCACGTCTTATGCACATTTATCAGCAGAGTATCAAAGACGCTGATGTTGTAACTGATGAGAGGAAAAAATTTGCAGAACTTGAAGCATCACTTGAAGACGTTCGTAACCTCAACCTAAAAATTGCAAAAGTCTTTAGCGCGTTGGATGAAATGCAAAATTACGGAAACGAACTCAGATTTGGTGGTGAAAAATCCAAAGGGGAAATGGTAGAAAATCACGCCATCGATCTTAAAATCAAGCTCTACGATTTTATGATTAAAATGCAATCCCCTGATACACCAGACGCTGATAAAACACGGGACTACATCGCAAAATTTGAGCAGGACTTCAAGAAATCACTTCAT
>JBIIJL010000037.1:0-20106 GCA_044233795.1 Legionella sp.
TAAAGACCATGAGATGAAAGCACATAGAGCAATGTGGAAACCATTGGTATTGAATATCCTTCTTGCCATAACTGGTGTAGGACTTGCAGCGTTACTGGTTAAATCCTTGATTGTGCTTACTTCAAGCCATGAAGACAACACTCACTTGTTTAATAAATTTGGATTTTGGGGGCGAACGCACTCTGAAATTTTAAGCTATACAGTAGAGCAAGAACTAGAGAATTGTACATTACCTACATGGCATTAGTTCCTAAAGTTCTTCCTTCGGCCAACATTGATCTTTGGCCCTTTTTTATGTAGAACTGCTCAGAAGCAACTTAAACACTTCCTTTTCTTCATCTCTTAATGTCAACACCTCAAACCCTGTGTTGGTCACTAAAATGGTATGTTCCCACTGCGCCGAGAGTTTACGATCTTTGGTTAAAGCAATTCCCCAACCATCTTTTTCGATATGTTTTACTTCAGGACGACCTTGATTAATCATAGGCTCAATGGTAAAAGTCATTCCAGGTTGAAGGACATGGCCCATACCGGGCTGTCCATAGTGCATCACCTGCGGATCTTCATGCATTTTTTGACCAATCCCATGCCCACAATACTCCCTCACCACAGAATAATGATTTTTTTGCGCATGGGTCTGTATAGCATGACCAATATCACCAAGGGTTGCCAGAGGTTTTACTGCTAAAATACCTTTGTAAAGACACTCTTGGGTGACGTCAACAAGGCGCTTTGCATGTGCCGCAGATTTCCCAATACAAAACATTTTACTGCTATCACCATAATAACCCTCACTTATCACTGTAACATCTACATTGATAATATCGCCATTTTTCAAAAGTTGCGTTGCAGAAGGCATTCCATGGCAAATAACGTGATTAAGCGATGTGTTGACAGAATAGGGGTAGCCATATTGCCCTTTGCTTCCAGGAATGGCTTTTAACACCTCAACAATATATTGCTCACAGAACTCATCGATTTGCATGGTTGAAATACCAGGCTTAATAAAATCAGTTACAGCCTCAAGTACTTTAGCAGTTAACTTCCCCGCCACCCGCATTTTTTCTATTTCTTCAGGCGATTTTATCGCAATCATTATTCATTCAACCTATGTTTTACTTCATCCACACTCTCAACACGTTCTTTAGACAAAGCCTAACCATCGAAGATCATTCAAGATATTCCGACGCGCTTGGAGAGCTACAATTAACCTAAAATTTTCTTTATATACTCACTGTACCATGGACTCGATGAACGAACATCGGATCCAAATTGATCCATATGAATATTACCTATTGAGCTTAATGTTAGCAATGTAGGTAATATCAAGAAAACCAGCAACCCTGCTAAAACGATAACCCACCTCTGAAAAGGCAGCAAATTTGCCTTAGCACTCCGTGGTCTTTTGATAGCGACTGTGCCAATGCCTAACCTCAGATACTTTGTCGTCATCATTCTTCCTTGTTTATGAATTCCCCCAAGCTGAGTATAGTGGAAGCATCGTTAAAGCGTCAAATTTAACCATCTGTTCAAGACCGCAAGTATTCGACTTTATGCCCGCCCCCACCGGCCTCCGTGCCTCAGCTTATCTTCGCTGAATGTTGTCATTGCAAGGATAAAAACCCTTCAAATACTGACAAAGTGAGGCAAAAATTATTATCGATGTATAGTGATTATCCCAGAGCTAAGCAAGTAGTTTGTTACAGGTAAACCGGGTAGTTTTAGAGCTTAATATTCTTCTAAAGTATGTGGCATCTGTCCAATAAAAAATAAATGTAGGGATTCAAAAACAGGAAGAACCATTGCAATTCACGATCAAGAGGCCATGCTCCAAACCTTAAAATATTATGTCGAAACACCCGAAGGACGACATGAAGCAAGAGAGCGTGTTAAAGTCGAACATGCTCTCGCATCAATTTACAACCGACAAGGATCCAGAGCTAGGTACATTGGATTAAGAGTAAATGAATATGATTTAAACAGAACTGCCATGGTGACGAATTTACACATTGCGATGAATATTCCTGCGTAAATTTAAATCATATGTCGCTCTAGGTAACATCCCTAAAGTTTACCTATTAAAAACAGAACCGATGAGAATTTTTATAAGATTTAGCAAATTATGCGATATTATGAGTTAAGGTTGAGAATCGAGGATAACGAGATCTCGGCATAAAATGCCTATTGTACCCACTAATTTTTGTTCATTATTTAGCACATAAGTACTAGGAGAACATGAAAACATATTGCCAATTATGCTCTAGGGCAATGATATGGCTCATCTAGTAACCTTATAGAAGGAAGAGTAAATCCATATACGCCAGCGCGGGCATGACAAATTTTTTTTGTTATGTGCAGAGAGTGTTTTTAAATGATTGTACTGAGAATAATCAGTGCCCTATCAATCAATCTTGCTGATGAATTACCACATACGGCGCCGTGAAACAATTTTACTCTCACCTTTTCTGACAAATACTTGCGTAAAATAAGCCCATCCTTTCCTACTATGCACGATACCAACACCTGTGAGGTTATAATTGCCTTCAATATTTCGACGATGACCAGGACTGGCTATCCATCCATCAACTAATTGTTTCGCGCCGACTCGCCAAAAAGCCACATTTTCTGCAGCGCCTGTGCAAAAAGGGATTTTCTGATAAAGTCTTTTCACGCGGCCACTAAACCCACTATGACCAAACCCAATACGCTTACTAGCCATTTTTTTACTATGTTTGTATGCTTCCTGAGTAATTTCAGCATTGATTTTAAGTGGTGCCAAATGATGCTTCATCCGATAAAGATTTACATAGTGAACAATAAGTTCTTCTTCTGTAGCGTGCCCCCGAGCTCCTAGCTCTGCCCCATTTGAAATTGACGAACAAAACACCAAAAGTATACAAATAACCCAATTTCTTTTATCTCGCATGTACTCTCTCTTCAAACAATCAACGACAAAACTAAAATGTTTCTAATCTACTCAAATTATTTGCGAAACTGTAACACTTTGACTTTATCTTGACAATCTTGTGCTATCAAAATTCTTATCGATAGACTTAACCCCACCCATCATTTTAGTTATACTGAGATCGTAGAATGATAAAACCTGGATAATTGAAACGAGAAGGAGAATGTGATGACCATAGAAATAGAAGAGCATCTTGCCCCATCGCAAAATGTAGCTATTGAAGCTCAAGAAACAACTGTTCATCATCAAACCGACTTCATTGAGAGTCTTCAATTAGATAGCCTGTCAACACAATTAGACGCTATGAAAAAAATAATCTTCAACACGAGCGTTCCAGATAACCCACTACTTGGATCGGTAAAAAATGACCTCGCCGCTCATCGTTATCAAATCAATAGTCATAAGATTGCCCAAAAACTCTTAGAACAAACTGAAACGCTTTGCTGTGCTGAGCCAGACTGAACAGCGATATTTTATTTTGCTTGCATGCGAAGCGCACCATCAAGACGAATCACTTCACCATTAATGTAGCTATTCTCAATCATATGTAGCACCAAGGAGGCAAACTCTGAAGGTTTACCCAATCGTTTTGGGAATGGGATTGTTGTTGCCAAATATGTTTGAACTTCCTCTGGCATTTTATCCATCAATGGTGTTGATATGAGTCCAGGAGCAATTGAATTGACGCGGATTCCATGCTGGGCAAGTTCCCGTGCTAAAGGCAAAGTCATCGATATCACACCTCCTTTTGAAGCGCTATATGCAGCTTGACCGATTTGCCCTTCAAAGCCCGCAATTGATGCAGTATTGATGAAAACGCCACGTTCTGTTGCATCCTGAGAACCCTGCGCAATCATTACCTCAGCTACAACCCGCATCACGTTGAAAGTTCCGACAAGATTAATATCAATAACATTCTTAAATTCAGCTAAAGGCATGACGCCGTCTTTACCAACCATTCGTTTTGCTGGAGCAATCCCCGCGCAGTTGATGCAGATTGAAGGAACACCAACCTTCTTCACCGTTTTTTTTATAGCGGCTTCTACAGATTCAGCCGATCTAACATCGCAAACCATAGCGAACTCACTATGTCCTTGTACAAGATCCCAAGACATCACACAAACACCTCGCGCACGTAGCGCTGCAACACAAGCAGCCCCCATCCCAGAAGCACCTCCGGTTACAACCGCACTTTGTCCTAAAAGCTCCATATCCTTTCCTTATCGCAAATAAGATTGACTGAGTGTTTTGAAAATAGGGGTCCCTGCTTGCTCTACCCATTCAAAAAAAACCATTTCTGAAGTCACTAGTTGAATGCCCGCTTCTGCCATTCGTTTTAAAGCCGTGGTGTGACAAAGCTCCTGTCGACAGCTAACTGCATCCACCACCACAAATACCTCAATCCCTTCATTTTTCATATCTATCGCAGTTTGCAAAACACAAACATGGGTCTCAATTCCTGCAATTACCACTTGAAGTTTATTCATTTTACGCCAGCCCCCGATAAAACCCTGATCTCGATAGCAAGAAAAATGTACTTTATGGATTGCAGTTAACGAAGGCATAAGCTCAGAAAGCGGTGCCACTGTTTTACCTAAGCCATTAGGATATTGTTCACTCAAAACTATAGGAACTGATACATCATGCGCCAAACGTATAAGCCACTGGCAACGCTCAATGAGGGCTTGATGATTTAACACATGTGGCGTCAGCTTTTCTTGTATATCAATGAGCAAAAGTCCAGATTTTTCACGATTCAATAACACATCATTCCCCTTTTACCCCAAACTAAGTAATACAGCTGTAAGATATTGACCCTCTTTAAATGATGCAAGCATTGGATGACAACTGGATGGGCCATATACGCCAAGGATACGCGCAGTCTTCCCTGAGGTTTGTGCAACTTGTGAAACTAACTCAATAAACTCCATTGTAGAGAGCGCCGATGAACAATTACACGTCATCAATAAGCTACCAGATTGCATGTATTTAAACAGTTCTAAATGCAAGAAACGGTAATAATTTTTAGCGCGCGCTAAATGTTTTTGCGAGGGAACAAGTTTTGGTGGATCTAAAACAATCAGGTCATAATCACCTGCCATGGTTAAAAAATCTCTGGCATCAGCTTCAATAAAATCTATGTTATTAAGCTTATTGAGAGAGGCATTGCGCTTAGCTAAAGCTATCGCGTCCATTGAGCTATCAACAGCCGTAACACTAGCTGCGTGTCCTATCGCCGCATGGAGAGCAAACCCTCCGGTATAAGTATAAAGATCAAGCACACGTTTGTCCTTGGCAAGCTTGCCTATACGTTGGTGATTTTCGCGTTGATCAAGAAAAAGTCCTGTTTTCTGGCTAGTTGAAAAATCAACTTTAAATGCCACACCCGCCTCGAGGACCTCCTCATCAAAGGCGTTATCTTCCTTCAATATCTCTTTAAATCCATCTTGAGCCAAGGGTTTCACTTGCGAAAACCACAGTACCCGCTCACAAGGCACCATATCATGAATGACATGTTGAATTTCAGCTCGATGATGCTCCACCCAAAAAGCTGAACTTGCAACGACAAGCGTATTGTTAAATCTATCGATCGTAAGACCTGAGAGAAGATCAGCTTCACTATTAAAAAGCCGATACGCATTTGTCATTGCATTTGGTAAACCTAATTGTTTGCGAATCAATAGCGCATCCTTTAACCGCGCACGAACCAGCGTTTGGATAGACGAGGTATCGATGCTTTCAAATGCACGCGCTAACACACGCACCCGGTACAACGAGTATTCGTTATATGCACCAACACCTAATAAGACCCCCGCATCACTATAAACATCAACCAGCGAACCTGTTTGAACCGTCCCCGTTGATCTTATGATAGCTTTAGGGAATACCCACGGGTGACCACTGAGAACGTTTTTAACCCGAGCTTGATGAACATAGACTGCTGGTTTCATGAGGATTTCCAAGGAAAAGTCGAATAATTTACACCCAAACGAGGCTTTATCGCAAGATTCAACTATTTAAATGCTCTGTACATAACACAAAAATCTGTCATGCCCACTCAGGCGGGCAACCATTTATGGTTTAGCACAGTAGCACGGTAAGATAACTTTATGACATACTTTTAAAATCATATAATCTCGAACAAGGCGAGAATGACAGCATGAGCAAAACCCAATAAATGTAAAAAATCTAGCAGGCCGACCATTAGTCTATTTCGTTATGGTCAGGATTTTCTGTGCGATTCTATTGTTCGGTTGGCATATAAAACCATTCATTTTCAACAGGCACTAAAAATTCTGGATATACTCTCATTATCGCCAGTGGCTTGACTTCAATATTGGAATATTTTGATAGATAGTTGCCCGCCTGAGTGAGCATGACAGGTTTTTTTGTGATCTACCAAGATTTAAATGTACCGACAAATAGGATATGTTGACAACTTGTTTTAGAAAATGTTCTAAAGTGCCCACGGACCGTGGCTTGTCCGCGTCACGTAAACGTTGTAGAACAATTATTAACACGCCCTAAAAATGAAGTTGAAAAAAACATGCTCAAGCGACATTTAATAATCATTAATCTATTGGTAACTATTACTTTGTGTACCCCATCTTTTGCCGACCCATGGTTCACTGGTCCTTTGCTCGCACCAGCAGGGAAAACAATGCCTTTGGGTGCAGCAAATTTAGAAACATATGGTTTTTTTACAACCAATGATGGGATATACAATTCAAAAGGTGCCAAAATACGCACACCTCTGTTCGCTACCAAACAATTAAACCCGCTATTCACCTATGGACTTGCTGATGGCGTTGACGCCCAATTGAGTGTGCCGTATTCATTTAATCAAAGCCAGGGCGTGAAACGTCAACACATAGCTGACACCTCAGTTTTGCTTGGCTTTCAAGCTCTAAAACAACGCCCTGACGCCTATCTCCCAAATCTTCGCATCACGGCACAGCAAATTTTCCCAACAGGCCGCTTTGATAGCTTTAATCCAACGGATCATGGTACAGGTACTACAGGATCTGGTGGGTATCAGTCAGTCATCACGTTTAATTTTCAGTATTTGCAACAACTCACAGAACTTCACTATCTAAGAGGGAGACTATCTTTAGCATATTTACATGCATTTCCTTACGTTCTTCAATCCGAATTTCTCAATCACCCTGCCCCACAAGTTAATGGTACGGTCCAGCCAGGTGACTTAGTAAGTGGAGATATTGCAGTAGAGTATACCTTAAGTCAAAACTGGGTGGCTGTGATGGAAGCCTACAGTTTCTTTCACCAAGCGTCGTCATTTTCAGGCTATGCTGCAATAGATGAAAATGGCCAACTTACCCTTGTAGGTCATCAAGATCTTTTTGCAGTCACACTAGCCCCGGCCATTGAGTATAATATTACGCAACAGTATGGGATCATTGCTGGTTATTGGCTCTCAGTAAAAGGTCGAAACGTCCCTGCTTTCGGCTCGTTTGTTATAGCTATCAATGCCGTTTGGTAGTTCAGAAGTTCCTATTTTGTGTTAGCATTACTGTTTTTTTTGAGGGTTTATTTATGTGGTTTAATCATGCACAAGTTTTTAATGTTGAATTTGAAGCAAATACGGATATTGAAAATCTACTGGCTACAGATGCTTTAAAACCTTGTCCACCCCATGCACGTTTCATTTATGGTTGGCTTCCTGGAATTACCGATTCATTATCATACAATACTCACGCCTGCTCTTTGATAACCCTTGGAAAAGAAGAACGTATTCTTCCGCGAGCCGTGATTCAACGCTTTCTTAAAGAGCGTATTCAAACCATCGAAACCAATGAATCGCGCACTGTGAAACGTGCTGAAAAGAATCAATTGGCTGAGGATATCGCGTTTGAATTATTACCGAAAGCCTTCTGCATACAAAAGCGCCTTCCGGCAATCCTTGACCATCTTAGTCACCGATTAATTATCAATACTTCAAGTGCCCAACAAGCATCACAGCTAACATCCCTTTTACGTAAATCACTCCCAGGCATCAAAATTGAACCATTAACATGTACTGATAATTTATCAAGGCGCTTTGCAGAATGGATTCTCACCCCCGGCCTTTTACCTCATGGATTTGAGCTAGCTTCTGACTGTCTACTCTTCTCACCTGCTGATGACAAGAAAAAGTTTAATTGCAAAGGATATGAACTACCTGCAAATGAAATCACCTCATTACTAGAACAGGGCTTAGCCGTTCAAGAGTTATCTCTTGTTTGGCAAGAACGTATTCAATTTACGCTCACCAACGATTTAACCTTAAAAAAAATTAAATGCCTTGATTATCTCATCGATGAATTCAATGAAATTCGTCAACAAGAAGATGAGGCACAACAACAAGATAGCGCTTTGCTATTGTTAGTCGGTGAATTAAGAGGAGTCATCAATGGTTTACTTCAAGCAGTGTCTTTAAAAACTGCGACAACATTGCAACCAACTGGCGCAGTTATCGAATAGAAATTTGCTTTTGTTTAGCATAAGTTTTCTATACAATTTACCACTTGTTGTAAATTGAAAAACAATACAAGAGCCACCATCAAGCATCTAAGTCAAGGAGACACAAGTGCGTTTTACGGTTTTTAATCGAATTTTACCCCTAAGTCTCCTCACTCTGCTCTCTGGATGTGCTCTAATGGGCACACAAATAATACGCCATGATCGCGGACAATACGGTTATGAAGTGGCCAAGAGTGATAATGCCCAAATGCTAAATAACATTGTTAAAATGCGATATTTTGATTCAGTGAATTTCTTGCAAGTCACAAACATTACAGCCCAAAAAACACTTGCCAGTTCTATATCACCTGCAATGACTGTGCCTTACCTTGCCCGTACTTCATCCAATTCCATCGGTTCTTCAGTAAGCTTAACCGATGCACCCACTATCTCTTTGAGTCCATTGCAAGGGGCTGACTTTGTATCGAGTTTGTTAACCACGGTGTCTTTCAAGTCCATTGTGTATATCAACAACACTCACTGGGATTTAGAAACAATCTTGCTGTTATCTATTGATAGAATCAACGACTATTTCAACGCATTCGGCGTCGTAAACCCAACAACCAAGCTTAAGGCACCAAATCATGAGCAATTCATTGAGGTTGTAAAGTGCCTTGCTAGGCTACAGGCGGTCCAAGCAATAGCAATGTATTATGAGGAAACAAAAGATGGAACTGAGCAATTGATTATCTTCTTCAATCATCGACGAGCACGAAAGACAGAACTTAAATTAAAACGTTTACTTGATATTAATCCTAAAAGTAACTTCATGATACTTAGTCCAATTTACAACAGTAAAACCATCAACAATGTTGTTTCTGTCAAGACAAGATCGCTATCTATTATGCTCGCATACTTAGCAAATCAAGTTGACATGACAAAACTCAGCGGCAAGATTGCTGAACTAAAGCCCGATAAAGGAGTTCCCATTATCAAAATTCAGTCCAGCCTGACACCAGTTCATGCATCAATTAATACCTTCTACAATGACGCCTATTTTTATATCGATGATGAGGATATAAAATCTAAGCGTACATTCTCAATGCTGACAGAATTCTACCAAATGACAGCTGGATTACCGGCAAAAAACAACGACCTTGTTTTAACACTGCCAGTTGGACCTCGCTAGCAGCCAAGGGAGACATTAAGCCATTTTGGATTGTTTTGACAGTCAACAACGCTTAAGCTTTGTATTTCCATGTGGTACCACTAGCATTATCTTCGAGCTCAACACCAAGCTTCTGTAGTTCATCCCTGATAAGATCAGCACGCTGCCATTCACGATTTTGTCGCGCACATAGGCGCTCTTCGATAAGTTGAGTAATAACATTGGTTGAGTCAACATCCATGCCTCGTTGAAAAAATACTTCTGGTGACTCTTGCATGAGCCCTAAGGTTTGTAAAAGATGTTTTAAGGTATATGCATAGTGAGCAGATTTGTTTTTATTAAGCTCTCGGCTTAATTGGAATAAAACAGCCAATGCTTCTGGTGTATTGAAGTCATCAGACATTGCCTCATTGAATCTGTCCACCCAGACATCGTCAACTTCAGCACCTAAAAGTTCAATCCCCTTAATAGATTGATAAAACCTTACTAATGCACTTTCGGCAAGAGTGATGTTATCTTCTGTGTAATTAAGCGGACTACGATAGTGACTACTTAACAGAAAATAACGGATAACTTCGGGGTGATGCTTGGTTAAAGCCTCTTGAATGGTCAAGAAATTGCCCGTTGATTTAGCCATTTTCTCATTATTAAACTGCAACAATCCAGCATGCATCCAGTAATTGGCCAAGGGCTTGCCAGTGCAAGCCTCACTTTGTGCAATTTCATTTTCATGGTGCGGAAACTTTAAATCAAGCCCTCCACCATGAATATCAAATTGCTCTCCTAGTTCTTCCATCGCCATCGCGGAGCATTCAATATGCCAACCAGGCCGCCCAGCACCCCAAGGAGAGGGCCAGCTTGGCTCATTTGCCTTAGCACTTTTCCATAAGACAAAATCCAGTGGTGAGCGTTTTTCTTTAACGATGTCAACCCGTGCACCAGCAAGAAGATTATCCATATCTTTATGCGATAACTTGCCGTATGATCCAAATGTAGATACTTCAAAACACACATCACCATTGTCACTTACATAAGCATGTCCTTGTTCAATCAATCGTTTTATCAGCGCTACAATGCCATCGATGTGTTGTGTCGCGCGAGGCTCAATATCTGGAGAAAGGAGAAACAATGCAGTAGCATCAACATTCATCGCATCAATAAAGTAAGCGGTTAGCTCATTGATAGGAATAGCTCTTTCTAATGCTCGCGCAATAATTTTATCATCGATGTCGGTGATGTTCCGTACATACGTCACTTCAAAGGCTTGGCTTCGCAAGAACCTGACTATCACATCAAAATTAACCAAAAGCCGTGCATGTCCCAAATGGCAATGATCGTAAATCGTAATACCACATACATACATGCCAATTTTACCGGGACGAATCGGAACAAAAGGTTCTTTTTTTCCAGTCAATGAATTATAAATTACTAAGCTCACTCTGCTACCCCCTATTCCAGGTATCTTTTAAATCCACGACGCGATGAAAGGCTGTAACAATACCCTGATTGTTAACTTGATTAACTGCATAATACCCTATGCGCTCAAACTGAAAAACTTCATCTAGGGATGCCTTAGCCAAATAAGGCTCACATAAAGCTTGTTGCACGGTCAATGAATGATGATTGATTGATGTGAGCAAATCATCGTCTTTAAGCGGATTACTTTCATTAAATAACCTATCGTATTGATATATGGTCACAGGATGCGCAGAAGCCTTTGAGACCCAGTGAATAACCCCTTTTACTTTTCTGTCTACTGGATTCTTACCAAGTGTGTCCTCATCAATCGTGCAACGTAACTCAATCACCTCACCATGTGCGTCATGAATGACTTCGTGACAGTGAATCACATAAGCATGGCGTAACCGAACTTCAGTATTTGGTGCGAGTCTAAAGTATTTTTTCGGTGGATCTTCCATAAAATCACTTTTCTCAATATAAATTTCACGGGAAAACGGAATGATCCGAGTGGATGAGTGTTCGTCTTGTTGAAAAAAAGGTACGCTTAAATCTAATGCCTCACCTTCTGGAAAATTTTCAATCACAATTTTGAGCGGATCCATCACCGCGAGCGCTCTTGGAGCAGTCTTGTTTAACTCCTCACGCACACAAGACTCTAGAATAGACATATCAATGACTGAATCACTTCGTGAAATACCAACCTCTTCACAAAATTGCCGAATAGCTGCCGGTGGGTATCCACGTTTACGCATTCCCTTGAGCGTCGGCAAACGCGGATCGTCCCAACCTGTAACTACTTTCTCATCGACCAATTGACGAAGCTTACGTTTGCTTGTGACGGTATGAGAAACGTTAAGTCTTGCAAACTCAGTTTGCACAGGTTTTGCAGGCAGGGGTATATGCTCTATCAACCAATCGTACAAAGGACGATGATCTTGAAACTCAAGCGTACACAACGAGTGAGTCACATGCTCAAGTGCATCAGAAATAGGATGCGCGTAATCATACATTGGATAAATACACCAATCATTGCGGGTGCGCTGATGCGGTACATGCCGAATACGATACAGTACAGGATCTCTAAGATTAAGATTCCCTGACTGCATATCAATCCGTGCACGAAGCACATGTGCACCATCAGAAAACTCACCTTGCTTCATTCGATTAAACAAATCTAAATTTTCTTCAATTGTCCGATTGCGATACGGACTATCTTTGCCAGGCTCTTTAAGTGTCCCCCGATATTCGCGAATCTCATCCATTGTCAAACTATCAACATAAGCTCGTCCTTGCTCGATCAATAACACAGCAAAATCATACAATTGTTGATAATAGTCCGAAGAATGCGTCATTGCGCACCAATCAAATCCAAGCCAGCGAACGTCTTCAATAATCGCATTAACAAACTCTTCCTCTTCTTTAATAGGATTTGTATCATCAAAACGTAAATAGCAACGACCAGCAAACTCAAACGCCATACCAAAGTTCAAACATATAGATTTTGCATGACCGATATGAAGATAACCATTCGGCTCGGGAGGAAAACGCGTAACTATCGAGATGTGTTTACCATTAGCTAAATCATCAACGATAAGTTGCCTAATAAAGTGAGTTCGTTTCTCAAGGCTTTCAGTCATGAAGTTTCCTTTTGGTCCATAGAAGAGCGCATTGCAAAAATAAGATCACCTGCGACATCAACACAATCTTGCTTATCAACATATGCTAAGTAAATTTGTTCAACCAACGCAGCACCTACAACAACCCCATCAGCAAACGAGGCAACATCTTTCGCCATCTCAGGATTTTTAATGCCAAAACCCACCATGACGGGAAAGTTAAGTTTACTTTTTACCTGCTGATACTGCATTTGTACTTGTTTAAGATCAAGATGACTAGATCCGGTAACACCTTTAAGAGAAACATAATAGACATAACCATGAGCTAAGCTTTTGATAAGATTCAAGCGTTTATCGCTGGTGGTAGGTGAACTCAAGTAGATAGGATAGATGTTAGCTTGTATAAGCATAGATAAAATCACCTGACTTTCCTCAGGTGGCATATCAACAATAATCATACCATCAACCCCTACCTGAGCAGCACGACTTGCAAAGGCTGAATAACCATATTGCTCAATAGGATTTAAATAGCCCATCAACACTACGGGTGTAGCTTTATCATCGACCCTGAAAGCCTCGACCATATTCAGCACATCCTCGCAGGTAACGCCATGTTTTAAAGCACGCTCCATCGCGGCTTGGATAGCAGGGCCTTCCGCCATCGGATCAGAAAACGGAATACCAATTTCCAATATATTTGCACCTGCTTTCACCAACTCATGCATCAATTTAACTGTCAACCCTGGTTCAGGATCACCTGCGGTAATGTAGGGACTCAGTATTTTTTGCTGCGATGTTTTGGACTTTGCAAGCGCTGTATCGATTCGATTCATGGCGCACCTTCGGTATTATTAACTAAATTTGATACGGTTTGAATGTCCTTGTCACCACGACCAGACAAGTTGATCACCAGTTGCTTTTTATTGTCCATGGTTTTGGCAAGCTTAAAAGCGTAGGCTATTGCATGGCTTGATTCAAGTGCTGGAATAATCCCTTCAATTCGACATAACATATGAAACGCGTCCAACGCTTCATCATCATTTATCACAACATATTCTACGCGGCCTATATCCTTGAGATAAGCATGCTCAGGACCCACCCCTGGGTAATCAAGACCTGCCGAAATGGAATGAGTATCTTTGATTTGTCCATGCTCATCACATAGAAGATAAGTACGATTACCATGGAGCACACCTCTAACTCCAGCACTTAGCGAGGCAGAATGCTCACCTGTTTCAAGTCCTTTTCCACCCGGTTCCACACCATACATTCGAACTGAATTATCTTGTAGGAAAGGATAGAAAAGACCTATTGCATTTGACCCACCCCCAACACAGGCAACCAATGCGTCAGGCAATCTACCCGTTTTCTCAATGATTTGAGCACGTGCTTCCTGACCAATAATCGCTTGAAAATCTCGCACCATTTGAGGATAAGGATGCGGCCCTGCAACCGTGCCGATGATGTAAAAGGTATCATCGATATGACTTACCCAATCACGCATTGCCTCATTCAAAGCATCCTTTAACGTTTTAGAACCGGCATGAACCGGTATAACCTCGGCACCTAAAAGTTTCATTCGATATACATTAGGAGCCTGTCGTGCAATATCATTGGCACCCATGTAGACCACACAATCTAAACCCAGCTTAGCTGCCACTGTGGCCGTTGCAACGCCGTGCTGACCTGCACCAGTTTCAGCAATTACCCGTGTTTTACCCATCCGTTTTGCTAACAATGCTTGTCCTATAGCATTGTTAATTTTATGTGCTCCGGTATGGTTTAAGTCTTCGCGTTTTAAATAAATTTGCGCGCCACCCGCAACATTGCTTAACCGCTCAGCATGATATAAAGGCGTTGCACGACCAACATAATCGTGTAACTCTGAAGCATACTCTCCCAAAAAAACTGGGTCGCCACGATACATTTTATACGCATCTTCTAACTGACATAATGCATCCATCAACGTATCTGCCACAAATCGCCCACCATAAGGCCCAAAATGACCATCAGCATCCGGAAGCATATCCTCACTCATACTCTACTCCACCTGGTATATCTAATTGTTTCAAATCAATTTTTAATCGACAACTTATTGATAATACTTACAAATCGACTCATTTTCTCTTCATCCTTGACTCCCAAAGACAATTCTACCCCGCTGCATATGTCCACGGCATACGGCGCAACCGTTGATATCGCTAAATCAACATTGAGCTCATTCAGTCCACCTGCAAGCACGATGGGTTTTTCAGAAAACTTAGGAATAACCGACCAGTCAAACGCGAAACCAGTCCCGCCATGTTTGTCAGCAGAAGGTGTATCGAGTAGGAGTGCTCTTGCACTTTGGTATATAACTTGTGCCTCAACAATCGCATCGCTAGATATAGCAGGGATAGCCTTGATATAAGGAATACTGAATTGTTCGCAGAAAGTTGCTGATTCACTGCCATGAAATTGTAGCAAGTCTACTGGGAGATGTTCTATAACATCTACAACATCTTTAACATTGGGATTAACAAACACCGCCACCTTTTCCACAAACAACGGAACTTCCACCATGATAGATTGAGCAACAGTCACAGAAACCGCGCGAGGGCTCCTCGGATAAAAAATAAAACCTAGGGCATCAACGCCGAGCGCTGCGGCAAAAACCGCATCCTTACTGGACGTCATTCCACATATCTTGACTCGAACTCTAGAACAACTCAAGCTACCCCCGGAAGAAACATGGGCCCGAAATTTGATTTCGGAACAGAAAATTCTGTCGGATATTTCACCCCAACCATATATAATCCATATGGCGGTGCGGTCTCCGCTCCAAGTTTACGATTTTTTGCAGCCAGAACTTCACTAACCCACACTGCGGGATGTTTCCCTGAGCCAACAGCTATCAATACGCCTGCAATGTTTCTTACCATATGATGTAAAAAAGCATTGGCAGTAATATCAATTATTAACAGATCCCCAGACCGCGTCACGTTTAGGTTGTGCACTTTACGCATCGGCGTTTTAGATTGGCATTCTAGTGAACGAAACGAGGTGAAATCATTTTCTCCAAGCAAATATTGCCCAGCCTCATGCATCAGGAGGTGATCTAGTGGACGATATTGCCAGGTTAAATTTGAACGAAGCAATGCCGGTCGAATCGGTGAATTATAAATAACGTAGCAATAACGACGCGAAAGAGCCGAAAAACGAGCGTGAAAATTGTCGGGCATTTCCCTTCCCCACCGCACTGAAACGTCTTTAGGTAAATAAGTATTTGCACCATGAATCCATGCCCGAATCGTACGAACAGACTCCGTGTCAAAGTGGATGATTTGATGCGTAGCATGAACACCCGTATCGGTTCTACCTGCACAAACCACATTAACATCGCTATCAGCGACCCTTGAGAGTGCTTGCTCTAAAACCCCTTGCACCGTATGAAGGCCGGTCTGATCCTGCCAACCATGAAAATGGCTACCATCGTATTCAACCATCAAGGCAATACGCATTATATTTCCAAGTCAAAAAGGCCAAATGTATAACATGGTGCCATGTTTGTCCAGCCTCGAGGATTGAAGGAGGGGACTATCTGATTTGAATCATCGCAGTTATTCAACCACATGACTTTTATTTAAACTGTTAATGTTTTTAGTACCCCCCCCGTGATTCAGAGCGCGGCAATGGATTTCCTGTCGGTCATAACACTAGGCAACGACCCTAGGTACAAAACTACTTGATTTTATCCTAGCTCCCAATATTTAGTTTGATTTCTTAGACAGCTTTTGGAGAAGCAACTGCGCTGCTTCTTGTTGTTTTTTACTACCGTATTGAATCACTTCTTCCAAAGATTGCACAGCTGCTTCTTCATCACCCATACTGATGTACGTATTGGCAAGCGAGAGCAGCGTCTCTAAAGCTGCTTTGCTCTTGGTTGGTGACACAGCGTCCATAGAGGCTTTATTTTCTATATTAATACTCTCAAAATTAATGCTCATCTCATCTTTTGTTTCTTGTGTCTGCGACATGATCTCAGGTGATCCTGTAAGACTTTGGTCCTTGTCTTCAGATAAAACAGGTGTTAAATCAAAATCAAGTAAATTACTTTCTGAGGTGGGTTTTTTAAGAGCCTCTTCAGTAATTGAAATACGGGGTGTTGATTCAACATCAAGATCATTGGAAACTGGCATATCGTTCACCATATTTTCAACTATGGCTACTTCATCTATTTTTTGTGGTGGCTGCTGAGTATCATGAACAACCCTTTCGTCAGTCTTTAATGGCCGCTTTTGCGGCTGAAGTACTGGGGAGATTATTTCCTCAGGAAAAGAGTTTTGAGGTAGCTCAGTATCTTGCAGTGAACCAATTGAAGGCCCTGTCTCTTGAATGCTGTCGACCATCAGTTTCTTGTTACGCATACTCTTGTAAAAAATAGCTCCAACGATACCCAACATGCTTAACAAGATAAGCCAAAATACAGCACTCACTTGTTGAATTCGCATCCGCGTATCTTGTGGTGCTCTTCCTGGCCCTAATTGATTCGTTAGCAGGCGCTGTAATTTTCTCTCCACTAGGCGAAGCTCACGCTCACGCTTTGCAAGTTTTTGTTTCAAGTGTTGATTATCTTGTTTTAATGATTTCATTTCATCAATGAGTATCAGATTGGCTCGACG
The DNA here is from genome assembly GCA_044233795.1 of Legionella sp. Taxonomy (GTDB): domain Bacteria; phylum Pseudomonadota; class Gammaproteobacteria; order Legionellales; family Legionellaceae; genus JBIIJL01. Next base: position 17,332 of record JBIIJL010000037.1, read on the forward strand.
GACTGTATCCATTGCGGCTAAGACCACATCTTTTTCTGATGCACTGATCTCTTGAGAATGTAACGAATTCGTATAGGATATAGAGAATGGAACAGCTGGTTCTATTGCTGATACTAATGGCACTGGAGGTATCACTGAAATAGCATTCCCAGTAGCATCGGAAGATACGACATTAAAGTAGGGTGGTAACAAAACGTGTTGAATCGGTTGCCGGTTTTGCCAAGCTTTATCATGCGCCTGAATCTCCATCTCCACCACATCAGCAGGAACCTGCTTTGCAATCAGATGGCTTGGGATCTGAAGTTTCATCCCCTGTTTTAAACCATTCAAATTTCCCTCTGTAAAAGCACTTGGATTTTTACCAACAATAGCCAAAATTATCTGTTGTAGTAATAAATCATCTGTTTTGAAGCGCTGAGCAACCTGCCATACTGTTTCATTTGCAAGCGTTGGTCCGTAGAAACCTATTTGGTCTACTGAGTTAGAATTAGCGCTTGAATTATGCGCTTGCTCAATCATTGCGATAGGTTTATTTTTCGCTATTCGATAATTATCATTCCCTTTAGCCACATCACCCGAATAGATTTTTTGAGACCTGATTTGATAATGCGGGGGATCGAGTAACACAGTGTATGCTCTATCGATTTGCCCTTCGGCCCAAGTTAAATCAACGAGCAATTGCAGCAACGGATCTTTCATGCGAGCATGTGAGCGAACTGTGACAATAGGCTTGCCATTTGATTTTTTTTCAATAGTAAAATTTAAAGAACCTAACGCATAAGAGCGCTCAAGCCCTAGCTGTTGAAATTCATCAACAGAAGCAAGGCTTGCTTTGATACCAGATAATGGTATATAACCAACATCGATCAGTTCTATTTCTGCATTAAAAGGCTCATCAAGACTTGAAAATACCCTCAATTGTCCTAAGCCCATCGCAACAGCGCTCATCGAAAATGAAAGCGATAATAGCGTAGTAATTCCTATGGTCTTTTTCAAACAACACTCCATCGATCCATCAACTGACCCGCTACATAGAGGTAAAAATAGCATTTTCCTACGTGTCATTCAATATGAGAGCCTCCTGATTCAAGTGAATGTCTACCTGTGTTGTGCTCTATTTTTAATAGAAAATTCCCCATACATGACAAAAAAATTTGTCATGTATGGGGAAGCGGGCAACCATCTATCAAAATAATCCAATGCTCAAGTCAAGCCACTGACGCTCATTTTTCTCAATCAGGTTTATTTTCCATTGCCTCTTCCACTTCTTGATAACTTATTCTCTAGTTATCGCTTCATAAATATCAGAGTGAGCTTAATAATAGACCAAACGATGCACATTGTATTTTTTAGTACCTGTTGAAAATGAATGTTTTTACCCATGCTGCCATTCTCCAGTCCGGTGAGCCCATGAAAATATGATGGCCCGCAGTGCAACCAGTATTTTAATTCAAATTTAATCAGTGAGATACGTATCCTCGAAGTTAAATCCCTGGCCCCTAAAGCAACCGAAAAGACACTCGATTTCCCAGCGAAGTCCATATGAGGACATTTGAAAAAAAATCGTTGGATTCTGCGGTAACAGGTAGATTGCAGCCACTCACCGAACACAACAAATGCTAATTTATTTAAATTGAGTGTGCGCCTAGGTAGTCGCTGTCGCGTAATGTTTTAGACGATGACGGGGAGATGATATTTGAGTAAATTTTGAATTTTACGATGCAATTTTTCTCATAATTTCACAACTTACGTAAAAATTCCAGTAAAATTTGCCTTATTGCCTTATTGCCTTATTGCCTAATATGATAGATGTATTCCTGACGAATAGAAGGTTTTTTTATGATGTTTGACAAAAGGACGTGTCGCCAAGCAATACTGCTGTTGACAGGTTTAAGTGTCACGATAGCATTCTCAGCCAGCCAGCCAGCCAGCCAGCCAGCCAGCCAGCCAATGATAGCTCATCTCTAAAAAATCTCACTACTAATTTTCTATCCTCATTACCCTCCGTAGCCTTTTTAAAACACGGCCACATGATGGCTCAACTGGGTGGTTATTGGGGGATTTCAGGCGAGCAGCAGCACATTAACATTCAAACGTTAATTGGTAATACTTACACCGTCACCAAGCGAGAGGACAGCAATGTTCTGGCGGGCTTAGGTTATTATGTAGCCGGCCAAGAGAAGCGTTACTTCAGCATGAGTTATGGGATTAACTGGTTTTATCTTGCTAAGACCGCGGTCGCAGGACTTGTGATACAAGAAAACCTATTTACGAATTTATCCTATGGATACCACCTAACGCACTACCCAGTCTATGCCATGGCCAAATCGACCATTAAGATGCCTTCCGACCAATACGCCGTCACGCTTGATGCGGGCATTGGCCCGAATTTTATGAGGGCGAGCGGTTTTTACGAGGCCCCCATCAACCCAGCGTCCCAAGCTGATGCTCCGTTTCCCAGCCGTACCAACACGACCTTTAGTGCCACAGTGGGTGCGGGCCTCAAGCTTAATCATGCGTTTGGCAATGTTCCTTTGGAATGCGGCTATCGATTTTTCTATTTAGGCCAAAGCCGGTTTAATAGCATCAGCAATCAATTAAATAACTTTAACACCGGAGCCACCTACGCCAATGCCATTGTATGCGGCATCACTCTTTAAAAAATCACGCACAAAAAACACCACAAAGGAATAAGAACATGAAGAAACGAATAGGAACAACACTGCTCATGGCACTAGGATTCCTCTTAAACACGACAGCCTTCTCTAGCTCGGC
>JBIIJL010000057.1:0-14628 GCA_044233795.1 Legionella sp.
GTCGCAATAAAACATTTCTCAGAAAATTCAACGAAATCCTATTAGCCATCAAAATTGATCGAGAATTACCAAAAGAGAAAATTCTTGAGTTATATTTGAATAAAATTTATTTAGGAAACCGAGCTTATGGTGTTGGTGCTGCAGCTATTACTTACTATGGCAAGCCGTTAAAAGAGCTCAATCTTGCACAACTGGCCATGATTGCAGGTTTGCCTCAAGCCCCGTCAACTCAAAATCCAGTTGCTAATCCTATCGCTGCTCTCAAACGACGAAATCATGTGCTAGAACGTCTTTATGAGGAAAAATATATTACCTATGAACAATACCAAGAAGCCATCAGCCAACCACTCACAGCAGCTTATCATGGTTCAAATGCCGAAGTCAGCGCTCCATATGTTGCTGAAATGATTCGGCAATCTCTGGTTGAGCATTTTGGCCAAGACACATATACCAAAGGCTATAAAGTCTACACAACAATCAATGCTACTTTACAAAATACTGCTGACCGGGTGATCGAGAACAATCTACTTGCCTATGACAAACGCCACGGATACCGTGGACCTGTGGCTAAAATTAGCCATTTTGATCGCTCTCCGGACGCGTTACATCATTTGCTTAGTCAATATCCTGTTGTTAATGATTTAGAGCCCGCTATCATTTTGGACGTTCAAGAACAAGAAGCAACCGCAGCCAATCGACACGGACAAACGGTAAACATACCTTGGTCAGGCTTATCTTGGGCACGTCCTGCCCTCAGAAAGGGTTGGATGGGTAAATCACCTACAAATGCGAAGCAGGTGGTTGCGGTGGGAGATATTGTATATATCCACACTATCAATGGCCTTTGGCTGCTCACCCAAATACCTCAGGTTGAATCAGCATTGGTTGCGTTAAATCCAAACAACGGCGCAATTGAATCATTGGTTGGGGGACTGAATTTTCAAAAAAGCAAATTCAACCGCGCGACGCAGTCAAGCCGTCAACCAGGTTCGGGCTTTAAGCCTTTTATTTATGCCGCAGCACTCGACAAAGGTTATACCTTATCTACTGTCATCAACGATGCACCAATTGTGGTTGATGACCCAAGTCAAGCGAACTTGTGGCGCCCACACAATGATAATTTAACATTCAACGGCCCAACCCGTATGAAAGAAGCATTAGTTCACTCGCGCAACATGGTATCAATTCGTATTCTAGATGACATTGGTATCGATTATGCCGTGGACTATGCAACCCATTTTGGATTTCAAAAAGCCAACTTGCCCCGCGCCCTTTCGCTTGCTCTTGGAAGTCTCTCAGTAAGCCCTCTCGATTTAACAGCTGCTTACGCCGTCTTTGCAAATGGTGGTTTCAAAGTTGAGCCCTATCTCATTGACCACATTACGGATAACAATGGAAAAATATTGTTACAAGCCAAACCTGTAACGGTCTGCTCTCCTTGTACTGAAAATTTCATAGACCCCGAGCTCATCGCACCCCGTGTTATCCCTGAAGATATCGCCTTTTTGATGAACTCAGCTTTACAAGATGTTGCCAAACGAGGTACTGCTGCTGAAGCACGGACACTTAACCGAAGTGACATCGCCGGAAAAACTGGCACCACCAATGATCAAGTCGATGCATGGTTTGCTGGTTACACCCCCTCGCTCGTTGTTACAACTTGGGTAGGCTATGATACCCCTCGACCATTACACGAATATGCAGCAACACTAGCTCTACCCGCTTGGATTGATTTCATGAAGGTTGCATTAAAAAACATCCCGCAACAACAAATGACACAGCCAACAAATGTCGTCACACTAACTATCAACCCACAAACAGGCTTGCGTGATAACTCAGGACGTCCTGATACAGTTACAGAGTTTTTCAAAGAGGGTGTCGTACCTGGCTCTGAAGAGAACGTAACAAACCCAGCAATTAGTACTGCCGCACGCCCTGAAGAAAAGCCCACAGAAGATCACTTATTTTGACCATCATTGATTGCAACGATTGAGCCTTAAGCCTGCATTTATGCCCTCGATTTAGTTCATCACGGCAGCAATCACTTCTAGTGTTGGTGGGCTATTAATGAAAAATTGGCTCATTTGGTCAACTCGTCATTAAGGTGTGTTGACATAGATGAACCTGACAAGTCCATGTATGTCAACACACCCTAATCCATGCAAACAATTATCGACCCAACGCCTCGATCGGGGGTACGTAATCATAACCAAGACCACGAGCAACTGCTTCATAGGTGATCATGCCTTGATGCACATTTAGTCCATTTAATAAATGCTCATCATTCAACAGCGCCAATTTCACCCCTTTATTAACGAGACTTAACACAAAAGGCAATGTAGCATTGTTCAATGCAAAAGTAGAAGTTTTGGGAACAGCACCTGGCATATTGGCCACACAATAATGCACCACCCCTTCTACAACAAACGTTGGCTCATGGTGCGTTGTCGGACGACTCGTTTCAAAACAACCCCCTTGGTCAATCGCAACATCAACAACAACAGAGCCTGGACGCATCTGACTTAGCATCGCGCGGGTCACCAATACAGGGGCAGCAGCCCCTGGAACTAACACAGCGCCAACCACTAAATCCGCTTGGGCGATATAATGCTCCAGGGCTTCTGTCGTTGCGTAAATTGTTGTAAGTTTAGAGCCGAATTGAAAATCTAGCTCCCTTAACCGGGTAAGTGATTTATCAATGACGGTAACATGAGCTTCCATCCCCATCGCCATACGTACTGCATTGCTACCAACAACACCACCGCCAATGACTAACACATCGGCAGGACATACTCCGGGAACGCCCCCTAATAAAATACCACTACCCCCTTGTGCCATTTCCAAGCAATGAGCCCCTGCTTGAATAGACATTCTACCTGCAACTTGGGACATTGGAGTTAATAATGGCAAGCCACCGTCGAATTGCGTTACGGTTTCATATGCAATTGCCGTCACCCCAGACTCTTTGAGTAACCTTGTTTGTTGAGGATCTGGTGCAAGATGTAAATAAGTAAATATGGTCTGACCTTCTCGCAATTGCCGACACTCAACAGGTTGCGGCTCTTTCACTTTTACAATCAATTCCGCACGAGAAAATACCTCATCGCTGGTCTCAACCAATTCCGCACCAGATGCCTCGTATTGATCATCAGTAATTCCAATACCAATACCGGCATTTTTTTCGACCAGCACCTTCCCACCAGTTTTTATGATCTCTCGAACACTTGCAGGAACAAGCCCAACTCGGTTTTCTTGTGATTTAATTTCCTTTGGCACTCCGACTAACATTGATCCATACTCCTTAACGTTGTTTTAATTGTTCAATCAACTCTGGGACTAAAGCAAACAAATCCCCAACCAACCCGTAGGATGCTATCTGGAAAATAGGCGCCTCTTCATCCTTATTAATAGCGACGATTATTTTGGATTCTTTCATTCCTGCCAAATGCTGAATAGCACCTGAAATCCCTATTGCAATATAAAGCGTGGGAGCTACAACTTTTCCTGTTTGCCCTACTTGATAGTCATTAGGTACAAAACCTGCATCAACAGCAGCGCGTGATGCGCCTACCGCCGCATTTAAACAATCTGCAAGCTCTTCAATTAACTTGAACTTTTCAGCACTTTGTAAACCCCTGCCACCTGCGACAATGATTTTTGCATTTGACAACTCAGGGCGGGACGATTGACTTAACTGACGCTCAATAAAACGAGTTTTTTCTGTAGAGAAAGGAACATCTTTTTTAAGAATTGAGCATGGACTTTGGGTGGTCATCACCGGATCAAAAGCGGTGGTCCGAATAGTAAGCACTTTAATATTATCCAAAACTCGCACAGTTTCAACAGCATTTCCGGCATAAATTGGATGCTCAAACGTACAGTCATCGATAATACGTGTGACATCAGAGACCTGTGCTACATCAAGCATTGCAGCAACACGTGGCAAAATATTTTTTCCAAAACAGGTAGCTGACGCAAGTACTCTTGAAAACGATGGCATCAAAGAAACAATGAGTTCACTAAGATTTTCGGCGAGTTGGTGTTGATAGCACACATTATCAACATGCCATACCTCTTCAACACCTGACATAGTGGCCAGGGTTTTTGCAACAGCTTCGCATTGATAACCCACCACTAAAAAAACAGGCTTATCTTTAAAACAAAGTGCAGCATTTAATATTTGCCGCGTAGATGGTTGTATCGTTTGATTGTCATGTTCTACGATAATTAAACTTGTCATATCATCCCTCCTTCGACGTTTTAAAGCACTTTAGCTTCATTGACCAATTTATCGATAAGTTCCTGAACTGAACCGACTTTGATACCTGGCAATCGAACCTTGGGCGCTTGAACCGAAACGATCTCAACATGTGGTTTCAATTTCAAATCCATCGAATTTAATTCAATGACTTGCATGGGTTTTTGTTTTGCTTTCATGATATTTGGTAAGGTTGCATAGCGAGGCTCATTCAAACGTAAATCTGTGCTTATCACAGCAGGTAGCTGAAGTTCAAGTGTTTCCAATCCCCCATCAATCTCTCGGGTTACTTCAACGAAACCTTCCTTTAGATTCAGTTGAGAAATATAGGTAGCTTGAGGCCACGAAAGCAATGCCGCGAGCATTTGAGGCGATTGATTGTTATCACCATCAATTGATTGTTTACCCATAAGCACCAAATTTGGCTGTTCGTCTTGAATGATTTTATGTAAAATCTTTGCAATATTAATCGGGATGAGCACGTCTTGCGTTTGAACAAGAATGGCTCGATCGGCGCCCAAAGCGAGGGCTTGTCGCAACGTCTCTTGAGATGACACATCACCAATCGACACTACAACAACTTCATTTACTTGGTTTTTTTCTCGTAAACGAATTGCTTGCTCAACAGCGATTTCATCAAAAGGATTCATCGCCATTTTAATCTGATGCGTTTCCACCGCACCAAGTTCAGCATTCACCCGAATCTTAACGTAAGGGTCAATCACACGCTTCACTGCTACAAGAACTTTCATAGCTCACTCACATCCATATCGAAAGAGTGAGCATCTTGCCAGACTTAGAACGTTGTGTCGATATTCAAATATTTTAAAATAGCCTGAGGAAATCAAAGAACAATAGTAAAAAAAGCCATCGGGTTTATACCCAATGGCTTGTGGCACTAGCTAATCACCTGCCATGAACCATCGGCTTGCCGGCATGCTTCTCCATGGATTTGCTGGTTTTTTCCACCAATCATAGCGTGGGTGATATATTCTCGACAGGGTTGTTGATTATTGTAATATGTTCTTGTCGCTCTCACCGTATACTGATTGCCATTATCTGGATTTGACCAATGTACATCTTTACCTGTAGGTGCTGTTTCAAGAGCGCGTTGCATTTCCATACGATCTTGCTTATCCATATACTGGCCAATCTTGCCGCCTAACATAGCCCCAATTAAGGCGCCACCTGCAGCTGCGACAACCTTTCCAGATCCACCACCAAATTGGCTTCCTAATAACCCACCAATCACTCCACCACCAACTGTGCCAACACCTTCGTTGGTCACTTGCGTACATCCAGCCAGAAAAACGGAAAAAGACAAAGATGCCACCATTATTTTTTTCATTTGTGCCCACCTGTGTATAAGTTAATTTTATCGACCTGCAAATTATCTTACCATTCCCAACAGGGATTTTGTAGAGGGAATATTGGCGCCGCGTTGTATCACAATTAAATTTAAATACCCCCGGGTGGTCTATAATTATTCTTTAAGATGCTTTTATAATCAATCGGAGTTATATAATGAAAACTCTAGAACAGCGTACCTTAGTTTGCTCACTGATTTTCTCACTGTGCATACTGGCCGTTGTGCCTTCTAACAGTTACGCATATTGGCATGGTTATAGATATCACCATCACGGCTGGGGTCATGGATGGGGATGGAGAAATCCTGGATGGCGAGATTGGGGTTATAGACAATGCACTCCCGGACACTTCAACAACTGGGGCGCGTGGATCCCAAGACGTTGTTGGTAGATGAAGTGGCAATGCGCCGTTTTAATTATCCGCATTTTGCTTCGATATTTGACATTTACAGCACTATCTGTATGCGGAGTTGAATATACGTATGCCTATACTTCTCGTTTCACCCAAACTCGAGTTTAGCCAATTATGCGGCCAAGGCCAGCTGATAAATAAATAAGTTAGCCTTTTGTTTCGGTTATTTTTAAAGAGTCCATACTATTCTCGTGATTTTTAGACGTTGAAAAATACATTTTCACACATATTGATTTTCTTATGATCATAATAATATCAGCTAAAGTTAGCTCGCTTTTTTGTCATACCATGACGTTGTTCTTGCAATAGCCTTATCTGACCATTGTCGCTGAGTGGTAGTGTATCGTAAGCGCTCACCTAAAGACCAACCAAAAAGCACTTGCGAAAACGGATGAGTACGAAAACTATACCTAGGCCACATGGTCTCTTTAGAACATTTTCCAAAACGAACTGTCAACAGACCCTTGCCATCTTCACTATTTAATCATCTGGATAAAGCTGCTTGATACCCCGATAAAAACTACCTTGCGCATTGAAGATAGCAAACAGGAACCCTGCTTTGCCATCCATAAAGCCACGTTGTAAAATATAGCATCTAAAAAACATCCAACATGTACCTAGCATTGTTTTAAGCAAACTCTGGGGACGCTTATTTTGCAGACGAATTTTAGCGCTTTCAGATGAGTAGTGGTTAATTTTATCAAGAACGTGACAAACATCTCTTACCGAGTAATGGATAATCGGGGTATAGAGTTGCTTAATCCTCGCATCTTTAGCTAATAACACTTTTTCATGGACCACATCATGGCTATAGGTTGCTATATCTTTCCTAAAGAGCCGAATGTGTCTTGCGGGACTTGAAGAGTAGCGCAATAATTGATTGTAAAAACTCATTCGAATAGGAATTCGGAATGCGTCAGCTTCATTATTCTTGGTCACTGAAAAAATTGTATCGCGAAGTTCCAAGCTTACTACTTCGTCAGCATCAAGATTTAATACCCAATCACCAGATGCTTTAAGCAATGCACGCTGTTTTTGGATGCCATACCCTTGCCAATCAGTAGAGAACACATGCTCAGTGAAGGTTTTGGCAATTGAAATTGTATTGTCAGTACTGCCTGAGTCTAAAACAATTATCTCGTCCGCCCAAGTAACAGACGATAGACAAGCCTTAATATTTTTTTCCTCGTTCTTCGTAATGACAATAACACTTAGCATGAAAACATTAACACCATTAAAAAACCCCTTCACGATGATCTTGGTTATCAAAGTAGAGCTTGCCATCTTTTGTATTTAAAATCACATGACCACCATTGGCTAACTTACCAAACAATAACTCTTCGGCCAATGGCTTTTTAATGTTCTCTTGAATCAACCGGGCCATTGGACGTGCCCCCATCGACTTATCGTAGCCGTGAGAAATAAGCCATTGTCTAGCGGGTTCTTCAACTTTGAAAGTAACCCCTTTGGTCAACAGTTGCTCCTCTAATTCAATAATAAATTTATCAACAATCAAACCGATAGTACTTTCATTAAGCGATTTGAAATTAATAACCGCATCTAATCGATTTCTAAATTCAGGACTAAATTGCCGTTTAATAACATCCATTCCGTCATTACTATTATCTTGTAATGAAAATCCAATGGAGTTACGACTAATTTCGCTAGCTCCAGCATTACTTGTCATCACCAAAATAATATGCCGAAAATCTGCTTGTCTGCCATTGGTATCAGTAAGTGTGCCATGGTCCATGATTTGCAAGAGAAGATTAAACACATCAGGGTGCGCTTTCTCTATTTCATCAAGTAACAACACTGCATGCGGACTCTTATTAATAGCTTCAGTCAAAAGCCCTCCTTGGTCGTAACCAACGTAACCTGGAGGTGCGCCAATGAGTCTGGATACGGTATGCTTTTCCATATATTCAGACATATCAAACCGCAGTAATTCAATCCCCAAAACATGCGCCAATTGCCGTGTTACTTCAGTTTTCCCTACACCTGTTGGACCTGAGAATAAAAAACAACCCACAGGCTTTTCAGGCTCACGTAACCCTGAACGTGCAAGCTTAATAGCTGAAGAAAGTGCAGTAATCGCTTCATCTTGTCCGTAAACCAAAAGCTTTAGATCACGCTCGAGATTTCGTAAAGTGTCTTTGTCGCGTGCTGATACTTTTTTTACCGGGATCCGAGCAATTTTAGCAACTACATTTTCAATCTCAGTGATACTGATGATTTTCTTACGCTTACTCGCAGTTAAAAGATTTTGATATGCACCGGCCTCATCTACCACATCAATCGCTTTATCTGGCAAAAATCTATCATTGATGTATTTAGCCGAAAGCTCAGCAGCGGCCTTGAGCGCTGGTACTGAAAACTTAACACCATGGTGTAATTCAAGCCGTCCTTTTAGTCCTTTCAAAATCTCGAAGGTTTCTGTCACACTCGGTTCAGTGATATCAATTTTTTGGAAACGACGCGCAAGCGCTCTATCTTTCTCAAAAATACCTCGGTATTCCTGATACGTTGTTGATCCAATACATTTTAATTCGCCATTTGCTAAGAGTGGTTTAATAAGATTTGACGCGTCCATCACCCCACCAGACGCAGCACCCGCGCCGATGATGGTATGGATCTCATCGATAAACAAGATGCCACCGTCTTGATCTCCGAGTTGTTTTAACACGGCTTTCAAGCGCTTTTCAAAATCACCGCGATATTTGGTACCCGCAAGAAGTGCTCCAAGATCAAGAGAGTACACTACACACTTTCTTATCGCATCAGGAACCTCACCATCAACTATTCGTCTTGCCAAACCTTCAGCTATCGCTGTTTTACCAACACCAGCTTCTCCCACCAATAAGGGGTTGTTTTTACGGCGACGACAGAGGACTTGAATCGTTCGTTGCAACTCCTCATGCCGTCCAATCAATGGATCTATTTTACCAAGCCGGGCTCGCTTATTGAGGTTCAAACAATAACTATCGAGAGGTGATTCATTCGTCTCCATTCCCATCATCTCTTCATCCATAGCAGAATGGGGGTTATCATGCATATCATTGTTCTGATATTTAGCGACGCCATGAGAGATATAATTGATAACATCAAGACGGGTAATATTCTCACGCCTTAAAAAATAGACGGCTTGACTCTCTTGTTCACTAAAAATTGCCGCAAGTACATTAGCTCCACTGACTTCTGTTTTCCCAGCCGATTGCACATGAAACACGGCTCTTTGTAATACCCGCTGGAAACCAAGGGTTGGTTGAGTTTCCCTGTCATATTCACCCTCTGGAATCCTAGGGGTCGTTTCATCGATAAACTCAATCAAGTCATGTCGTAATGCCTCTAAATTTGCATCACAAGCCTGCAATACATTACCTGCTGCAGGATTATCTAACAATGATAACAACAAATGCTCCACCGTCATAAACTCATGACGTTTTTCTTTTGCTTCCTTAAACGCAAGATTTAAAGTGAACTCAAGTTCTTTGTTTAACATTATCGTTGCTCCTGTCCAGCGTCCACCATTACTCTGGTTCCATGCTACACAGCAAAGGATGTTGGTTCATCCTGGCAAAATCATTCACCAAAACAACCCTAGTCTCCGCTATATCTCGTGTGAACACCCCACACACACTACGTCCTTGAAAATGAATCTGAAGCATAACTTCTGTGGCCAATTGCTCGTTCATATGGAAAAAACGTCTCAAAACCTCAACAACAAATTCCATAGGAGTATAATCATCGTTTTCTAAAATAACCTTATATTTCCGGGGTACTTTAGCATCGATTTTTTCCTTCAACTTCGTCGATGGGAGCTCTATTATCTCTGCTAAAAACTGCCCACTCATTTCAAATACCCTTACTTATTTTATAGACTGAATTTCCAACTTTAACCAGGTTTTGACTAAATTATTGTGAAAAATTTTCTTTCTTTATGATGCTCATCACAGTGCACCAATCTCTGCCTGTCATCCCAAGCGGTGCAAAGGATGACAGGAAAGCATTTACCCCATATGATCAATTATAGCTAATGCAAATCCCGAGCAGCTGACACAAGTCGCCAGTTCCATTAGTCGCTCTAAATCATAAGTAACAGTTTTGGCCCTTATGGCTCCCTCAACTCCCCTAATGATTAGATCAGCAGCTTCCGTCCATCCCATATGGCGTAACATCATTTCTGCCGATAAAATCAATGATCCAGGATTCACCTTATCAAGACCTGCATATTTGGGTGCTGTACCATGAGTTGCCTCAAACACGGCTACTCCATCACCAATGTTAGCTCCCGGCGCAATACCAATACCACCGACCTGCGCTGCCAATGCATCAGAAATATAATCACCGTTTAAATTGAGGGTAGCGATAACACTATACTCTTCAGGACGAAGCAATATTTGCTGTAAAAATGCATCAGCAATCACATCCTTAATAATGATTGATTTTTGCGTTGTTGGATGTTTAATCTCCATCCAGGGACCGCCTTGATAGGGGATAGCACCAAATTGTGACTGAGCAACTTGATATCCCCATTCTTTAAAGGCACCCTCTGTGAATTTCATAATATTGCCTTTATGAACAAGCGTTACTGAATCACGATGATTATCAATCGCATATTGAATAGCAGCTTTCACCAAACGAGAGGTACCTTCCTTTGATACTGGTTTGATGCCAATACCACAATGATCAGGGAAGCGAATTTTCTTAACACCCATCTCTTGACGTAAAAATTGGATCACTTTTTTAGCATCTACAGAGTCAGCTTGCCATTCAATCCCTGCATAGATATCTTCCGAATTTTCGCGAAAAATAACCATATTTGTCTTCCATGGCTCTTTTACAGGGCTTGGTGTTCCATCAAAATACCTGACTGGACGCAAGCAAATGAAGAGATCAAGCTCTTGTCGTATAGCAACATTTAATGAGCGTATGCCGCCACCTACCGGGGTGGTTAAGGGGCCTTTGATTGAGACGACGAACTCATTGATGGCCGTTAAACTTTCTTTTGGCAACCAAGCATCGTCGCCGTAAACATGCGTTGCTTTTTCACCAGCATAAATTTCCATCCAAGCAATCTTCTTTGCATCACCATAAGCTTTTTTAACAGCTGCATCGACCACTTGTATCATGGCAGGCGTAACATCAACACCAATACCATCTCCTTCAATAAAAGGAATAATTGGTGTATTCGGAACATTTAGGCTTAAATCAGCATTCACTGTGATAGGTTGGCCCATTGATGGCACGTCAATTTTTTCAAACGTCATGAGAGACTCCGTCTAGTGTGAAAAATGTAAAACGAATTAGGGGCGAGGATCATAGCATAAAGCATTATCCGCTAGTACTCGTATCCAAGGCCATAAACAAATACTGAGTAATACCGTTCCTGGTATTAGCCAAACGTTGTTGTGAAAACCTATAAACGCCTCAATGAAAACAATAATGGATTCGTAACAAATACAAAATACGCCAACCATAAGCATTTGTTGGGCCATCGAAAAAAAAATGAAACGACGTAATTTACCAGCAGCAATCCAAGTCGTTAAAAGGAGCGCAAAAGAGTGCACACCTATCAAAGTTGCAAGTAGGACATCCAAACAAAGCCCCAACACAAATAGCAATAAAGCCGTATAATAATTTGGTAAATACACTTGAATATAAAGCACCAATAGCAACACCCAGGGTGGTCTAAACGGTAACATTACATCCGGCATCGGGATGATACTGAGAACAAGCACCAAGAATAATGCAATACATAATCGAATATTGAGTGTCATCATGATTTTCCTTCCATCACACTCACCCTTTCATTAATTTGTAGAGTGATCGCATCATGCTCTTCTTCAGGCCATACTACTAATACCAAGCGAGTCCGGTTCAATAAAGCAATAGGGCTCGCAATCACTCTAATAAAATCATCCCCGGGAATAGCTTTTACTTCCTCTACTCGAGCAACAGGATAACCCTCAGGATATCGACGTCCAAGACCAGAAGTTACCAATAAATCTCCTTTAACTATCAATGAGGTTCTTGGCAAATTAATGAGCGACAATTGGCTCATATTATTCATTCCAACAAGAATAGCGCGCTCACCAGTTCTATCATCACGCACCGGAACCGCAGATTTTGAATCAGAAATAAGTAATACAGTACTTGTCATCAAACCAACATCAATGACTTGTCCCATCACGCCTTTCGCATCAAGCACTGGTTGACCTGTAAAAACCCCGTCACGTTTACCCTTGTTAATCACCAATAATTGGCGCGAATTTGTAGTATCAACTGCTAGTATTTGCGCAGCAACCGTGCGCAAAGCTTTTGAGGGGGAGGCTGACAAAAGTTCTCTTAGCTGAGAATTTTCGTTGTTTATCACGCGTAGTTTTTGTAATTGAGCCTCAAGCAAAATTTGCTGAGAGCGCAAGGTTATATTCTCGTCAACTAGGGATTTCTTAGAACCCAGCAGGGCATGAACATTACCAACAAGACGTACCGGATAATCTACTAGGTACTGGATCGGTGCCACCAACAAGGAAAGACCGCTACGAACAATATCCACAGAATGGTAATGTTCATCGGCGATCATCAGGATAAAAGAAAACGCCAAACCCCACACAACCCCAGAGGGGGTACGTTTTTTATTAGCGAACAACCTATTTTGAGGTTTATTCGGTTGATAGGAAATCACCGCCACGTAAGTCCATGGTTTCTAATGCTTTACCACCTCCACGTGCTACACACGTGAGTGGATCTTCTGCTACCAACACAGGTAAGCCAGTTTCTTCCATCAGCAAAGTGTCCATGTTTTTCAACAACGCACCGCCCCCTGTCAACACCATTCCCCGCTCTGCAATATCTGCAGCGAGCTCTGGCGGCGCCAACTCCAAAGCTGCTCTAACGGCTCCTACGATACCAGATAATGGTTCTTGTAAGGCTTCTAAAATTTCTGCACTAGTCAAGATAAAACTACGTGGTACGCCTTCAGCAAGATTCCGGCCACGGACTTCAATTTCAAACAAGTCACGACTGGGAAATGCAGAACCAATTTCATGCTTAATCCGCTCTGCAGTAGTTTCGCCAATCAAAGTGCCGTAATTTCTACGAACATAAGAAACAATCGCATCATCAAATTTATCCCCCCCGATACGTACGGATTGATGATAGACAATGCCACTTAGGGAAATAATAGCAACTTCAGTTGTACCACCACCAATATCAACGACCATAGAACCACTTGCTTCTTCAACTGGCATACCAGAGCCTAATGCTGCAGCCATCGGCTCTTCAATGAGGAATACTTCACGAGCTCCTGCCCCCATAGCAGATTCACGAATCGCGCGGCGCTCAACTTGTGTAGATCCACAAGGCACACAAACCAACACTCGTGGACTTGGCCGTAAAAAGCGATTCTCATGCACTTTGTGAATAAAGTGCTGTAACATCTTCTCAGTCACGAAAAAATCAGCAATTACGCCATCTTTCATCGGACGAATTGCATTGATGTTGCCGGGGGTACGGCCCAACATGCGTTTGGCCTCAACACCCACTGCCGCCACCCTTTTTTGTCCTGACTCATTGCGAAGGGCAACCACAGAAGGCTCATTAAGCACAATCCCCTTGTCCCTTACATAAATCAACGTATTTGCCGTTCCCAAATCAATTGATAAATCATTGGAAAAAACACCTCTTAATTTTCTAAACATCAACTCGCTTACCTCGAACTATTTTTGCCACGAACTTTATCCTAATTCTGGAGGAAAATCGACAGATATATTTGTTTATTTTTTAATATAAATAAGATCATGTCGCCGTCCGCTTTAAATGCGCTCACAGCGAGCTTGGAAGAAAAGGGATATGAACATCAGTGATGATGCAAACTCAAAATAAATTCACATCGCCACTGATAAATGAAGATCATTCTGTATGAGCGACTTTAGTAAGAGCTTCAGCTTCATCTGCATGTTTTTTCACAAATTTTTTGCCCACTATTTTTGCAACGTCTTCGGTACTCTCGAGTTGTTTGCCTGTCTTGAGATATTTTACAACTTTTTTAACTTGAGCTTTAGACAAGTCTGGAGCTGCTTTTTGAACATCTTTACTATCAACAGTCACCGCTTCCTTCTGTGTGGATGGTTGTTCAGCCACTGGTGCGGCATTAACAGACACAACGAACAATGATAATACCAAAGCAAATAAAGATGCTTTCATTTTATTCTCCTTTTTTATTTTTATCGTATCCAAGTAGAGTTTTAAACTACTACAGCATTCTGTCATTATGAACAAAATGTTAAACAGAGTATTACAGGATTTGATAAGGGTGTCGAGAACTAACCGCCACTCTTGTCCCAACCATATTGGTATTTTACGAAAGATACCATTATGGTTGTAATCCGTGCTGATAAATAATATAGCTCACACAAGCAGTTAGTTTTTTTACCATGTCTAAGTGTAAGAATTCATTCGGCCCATGTGCATTAGAATGAGGACCGAGCACTCCAGTGATGACAAACTGTGCATTCGGAAATTGTTTACCGAGCATCCCCATGAATGGGATAGTCCCACCCTCACCTCGGTAGACTACAGGGTTTTGA
>JBIIJL010000046.1:0-17379 GCA_044233795.1 Legionella sp.
ACATCATCGAAGCATCATTGACTACTTTAACAAGCCACGGCGCCATAGAGGGTGCAGCCCATCCTTTTGCACCATCACGAAGTGTTAAAGTGACCCGAGCATTATAAGGAGGGCGCTCCATTAATGATTTACTAAGCGCCGCGCCTGCGGCTTCTGGGCAGACGGTTGGGGGAAGTCGCATTGATACCTTTAGCACGGTTTTTGGACGCATCACATTTCCAGCATCAGGAATCGAAGGTAACCCATTAGCCCCTGTGATGGTCATTTGTGGGCGCCAAGTGCGGTTTAAAACCAATTGCTGCAAATCATGATCTACAGGTAACACACCCGGATGAAACGGAAAACTTGCATAGATTTCCTGCCCTAGAATGACCGCATTTTGCGCAGCTTCAATCATACGCTCTTCAGGAATTTCACAGTGAAGCTCACGAAGTTTAATCTCTCCGGTCATCCCATCTTCGACACGTTCAAGCAACTCGCGTATTACACGAAAACTATCTGCAACAATACCACTCGCATCACCTGAGTGAACGCCCTCTTGCAGAAGTTCTACAGATAACTCACCCACCAGATTACCGCGCAACGACGTCGTAACCCAAAGCTGATCGTAATTTCCCGCACCTGAGTCTAAGCACACAACAAGCGACGGTTCACCAATCCTCTCTTTCAATACCTCGATATAGTAAGGCAAATCATTACTACCACTTTCCTCTGATGCTTCAATCAAGACCACACAGCGCCCATGAGCTAAGCCTTGCGATTGCAACGCTCGTATTGCTGTCAATGAGGCATATACTGCGTAGCCATCATCAGCCCCACCACGTCCATAGAGCTTTCCATCACGTATAACAGGCTTCCATGGGTCAAGCTCTTCCTCCCAGCCAGTCATTTCGGGCTGTTTATCCAAATGCCCATAAAGCAGTACCGTGTCATCTGTATGACCTGGGATTTCAATATATAAGAGTGGTGTTCTACCTTTCAAACGAATAATTTCGAGCATCATCCCAGGTAGCGCATGCGCTTGACACCATTGCGAAATATGCTGCACGGCTTGCTCCATATAGCCATGCTCTACCCACTTTGGGTCAAAAGTTGGAGATTTATTTGGAATTTTGATGTACTCACATAAGCTAGGCAGGATATCTTCCTGCCACTCTTTTTCAATGAACGCGTGAAGTACTTGCGGATTCAGCATGAGCTTGCTCCTTGATAACGTCAATGACCTTGGCTGTAGAAGATGTGATCTCTAAAGCCTGAATTTTATGTTTGATATCGTCTAGATGAAAAAATACATGGTCGATAGCTTGAACAAGACGTGTTGCTGAAAGCTCACTTTCATTAAGCACCACACTAATACCCATTTTTTCAAAATAACAGGCATTTTGAACCTGATCACCTCGACTCACCGCTAATGGTAAAGGTATCAACACATGGGGTTTAGCCAATGCCAATATTTCATACAATGAATTTGCTCCAGCGCGTGAGACCACAAGAGAGCTTACCGCAAACAAGTGTGCTAATTCCTCATTGGCATATTCAAACTGGCAAAAGCCCTCGGTGTTTTGCAATGCGGGATCAATTTTACCTTTCCCACATAAATGAATCACTTGAAATGTCTTAAGCAACTTGGGCAATGCTTGACGCAAAGATCGATTGATAGTCTGTGCGCCAAGACTACCCCCAATAAATAATATACAAGGTTTTACATCACTAAATCCGCACAACGCTAAGCCTTGCTCCTTGCGGCCCAAAAAAAGCGCTTTACGAATCGGAGTGCCTGTTAGCACCACTTTATTTGTTGCTTTAAAGTGATCTTGCGCACCTCTAAAAGTAACACAAATTTTATTCACAAAAGGGAAGCTCAAGCGATTAGCAAGTCCTGGACTCATATCTGATTCATGCGCTACGATTGGGATTTTATTTAACCACGCTCCTATGACAACAGGAAAGGCAACAAAACCTCCCTTAGAAAAAACAACCTGGGGCTTAAGTTCCCTGAGTATCCAATAAGCTTGCCACATACCGATAAGCGTATTGAATGGGTCGATAAAATTCTTCCAACTGAAATAACGCCGCAGCTTGCCGCTTTTAATCGGATGATACGGAATACTTATCTCACGGAGCATAGCATTCTCAACTCCTTTTGCAGAGCCAATATAATCAACCTCCCAGCCTTCTTTTAACAGTTCATCAATAAGTGCTAGATTTGGAGTGACATGTCCCGCACTACCGCCACCAGTAAATACAATTCGAAACGTCATTGCACATCCTTAACAAGCAGACTTAAATCAATTGCTTGAATTGATTTGGTCAGTGCCCCAATAGAGATAAAATCAACACCCGTGCTTGCCACAGCTTTTATATTTGAGAGATCAATACCACCTGAAGCTTCAAGCTTAACTCCATGAGCTTGATTCATTCTTACTGCTTTTTGCAAAAGTTCAATACTAAAATTATCAAGTAAAATTCTATCAGGCTTTGCAATGAGTGCTTGGGTAAGCTCTTCAAGCGTTTGAACTTCAACTTCAACCAGAGGATTATCAGCCATGACTTGTGATTTTTGCCGAGCGTTGAGGATTGCCAGTTGAATTGATCCTTGCGCCTTGATATGGTTTTCTTTGATTAAAAAGGCATCATACAAACCAAAGCGATGGTTCATTGCCCCGGCACACGATACAGCATATTTTTGCGCCCATCTTAAACCAGGAATTGTCTTTCGAGTATCAAGTAAAACTGTTGAATATTCCCTAATTTCCTCTACATAGCGATAGGTTGTCGTCGCAGTTCCTGAGAGTGTTTGTAGAAAATTCAATGCGCTACGCTCAGCGGTCATGATGGTCAAAGCAGGTCCATGCATACGGCAAAGTATGGTAGGCTCTGGGAGCCACGCGGCTTCTTTGACCAACCAATCTAATTTAATTCGACCATCAACTGCTCTAAATGTTTCATTTACCCAAGGAATCCCACACACTAACATTGGTTCGCGTGTAATAATTTCGGCAATGACTTCGCAATTTGGATCAAGAAGACTTGCAGTAATATCTCCGGTCCCAATATCTTCCTCAAGCGCCCGTGCAACATCACTTTTTAACTCTAATTCATTAAGTCGCATGACGTTTAGCCCTTATTTTAAGCCATATTGGTGCAATCATCGTGGTTAGAACAACCATAAGAACAATAGCAAAAAACAAATGGTCACTCATTACTCCAAGCGTTTTGCCAATGGATGCAAACACGAGCCCGACTTCTCCACGAGGCAACATGCCAATACCAACGAATAGCTTATCTTCCGAAGCAGTCGCACCAATTCCTGCTATTAATTTGCCTAACACCGCGGCAATAATTAGACCCAGCGCTATCATCAGCACATTTAAATCGAGAAAAGCTTCAATCTTGACTTGGATACCAATGAGCATAAAAAATAATGGTGCGAGCAGTGCTTCAAAGGGAGCGATCAATTCTTTGATTTTTAGATGATGTTTAGAATCTTGTTGCTCAAAAAAACCGTCATGAATCAAGATCCCCGCCGCAAAAGCGCCTATAATCGTTGCTAAGTGCAACAATGCTGCAAACCACGATAACCCCATCACAAAAATAAACGCTATGGTCAATTTTGCTTCCCACGGAGACATAAATGAAAAAATCCGCACAGCTTTTCTGATTAACCACGGCCCCAACATCAACGATGACACAAAAAAGAACAGTGCTAGGACAATCATTTGGCATACAGCTGTCAACTGCACCTCACCATTTAGAATTAAACTTGTAACAATCGCAAGAATTACAAGCCCTAAAATGTCATCAATCATCGCCGCCCCAAGAATTGTTCTTGCTTCACGAGTCTTTAGAAGTTTCATTTCCTTAAGTACGCGGGCAGTGATTCCAATACTGGTGGCGCAAAGTGTTGCCGCTACAAACAAATGGGCGTTAAACGAGGCACTGGGCATCAAGAAATAGGTTGCCACAAGGCCAAATATGATGGGCATCACAATACCAAGCACGGCAACCTGCAATGAGTCACGACCTGTAGATTTAAGCTCAGCCAATGAACTTTCAAGACCCACCATAAACAAGAGAAAAATCACACCATAGCGAGAAAATATATCAGCAACATATGCAATTTTGATAAGGTCAACCCCTTGAGCGCTGCTTAAAGCTTGGATCACTTCCTTAGCGTACAATGGGTTGTGTATAGAATTCATGACCGCAGGATTAAGCGGAATTCCTGCTAACATATCGCGAATAACATTAAAAACAGATGGGCCTTCTCTAAGAATAACGGCCAAATCAAGACCGGAAAAGTAACAGACGTTACCCACGATAACGCCCATCAAAAGCTCACCTAACACAGCGGGTTGAGATAGGCGCATTGCACAAAAGCGACCGAAAACACCAAAAATAAAAATAAGTGTTATCCACAATAACACTGAAGTGATTGGGTCATTATGGCTCATTTTTGATGCTGAGCCAGGAACAAACAGGTTTTTAAGACAGAATCAGGATTCAGTGACATGCTATCGATTCCTTCATGCATCAGCCATTCTGCAAAATCTGGGTGATCAGAGGGGCCTTGTCCACAAATTCCAACATATTTATTTTGCTTTTTACATGCAGTAATCGCCAAATGTAACAACACTTTAACCGCATCATCTCGTTCATCAAATTGTGATGCAACTAATCCTGAGTCTCTATCAAGGCCAAGGGTTAGTTGTGTTAGATCATTGGAGCCAATTGAAAATCCATCAAAAAATTTTAAAAAATCGTCCGCCAATAGTGCATTGGAAGGTAACTCACACATCATAATAATGCGCAAATCATGCTTCCCTCGCTCTAAACCTTGAGCCTTAAGAACATCAATAACACGACTCGCCTCACCTACAGTTCTAACAAAAGGGATCATCACTTCAACATTGGTCAATCCCATATCTTCACGGACTCGTCTAATCGCCTTACATTCCAGGGCGAAACAATCCGAAAATTCCGGCGCTACGTATCTTGCCGCACCTCTAAATCCTAACATTGGATTTTCTTCATGCGGTTCATAAAGCTCACCACCTGCAAGATTCGCATATTCGTTAGATTTAAAATCAGAAAGTCTTACAATAACAGGTTTCGGATAGAAGGCAGCAGCAATGGTTGCTATCCCTTCTTTCAAACGTTCAATATAAAACTCAACAGGTGACGAATAAGCGTCCGTTTTTTCTTCTATTAGTTGCTTTAATTGCGGATCTTCCAACTGTTCATATTGCAGCAGTGCTTTGGGATGAATCCCTATTGTATTAGAAATTAAAAATTCTATTCGCGCCAACCCCACACCGGAATTGGGAATCGATTGAAAGGCAAATGCACGCTCAGGATTGCCAACATTTAGCATCACACTCACTGGTAACTTGGGCATGGTTTCAACATCAAGTGTCACCTTTTCAAACGGCAAAAGACCCTGATACACAAAACCTGTATCACCTTCAGCACAACTGACCGTTACTTCATCTCCATCACCTATCTTCTTGGTTGCATCGCCACAACCAACCACAGCAGGAATTCCCAATTCACGAGCAATAATTGCCGCATGGCACGTCCGCCCACCTCGATTGGTAACAATAGCGGACGCCCTTTTCATAACAGGCTCCCAATCTGGGTCGGTCATATCAGACACCAATACATCACCAGGATTGACGCGATGAATTTCTGTTATATCTTTGATTACTTTCACACACCCTTGCCCAATTCGCTGACCAATGCTTCGGCCTGAAACCAATACAGTACCGGAAGAATTAAGCGTATAACGCTCTAACACTTGTGAATTTGCACGGCTTTTTACTGTTTCAGGACGTGCTTGCAAAATATACAACTTGCCATCTTTGCCGTCCTTTGCCCATTCAATATCCATAGGCCTACGATAATGCTCCTCAATGATTAGCGCATATCGAGCGAGCTGCTCTACTTCAGCAACAGAAAGCGAAAACTGATGCTGAGCTGTTAGTTCAACATCAACCGTTTCGACACCGCATAATGCTGAAGGATTAGTGCTGTATACCATTTTCAGCGCCTTACTACCAAGGTTTCGCCTAATGACTGCTGAATGACCATTTTTCAAACTTGTTTTATGTACATAAAATTCATCGGGGTTAACTGCTCCTTGCACCACCATTTCACCGAGTCCATAAGCTGCATTGATAAGGACAACCTCATCAAAACCTGATTCAGTGTCCATCGTAAACATCACACCGCTTACAGCAAGATCACTACGAATCATTTGCTGAATACCTGCAGACAGAGCAACTTGCTGGTGTTTAAATCCTTGATGAGCACGATAAGCAATCGCCCGATCATTAAACAATGATGCAAATACATGCTTGATAGCCTCAAGAACTGCATCAACACCTTTGACATTTAAAAAAGTTTCTTGTTGACCGGCAAAAGAGGCATCTGGCAAATCCTCAGCCGTTGCTGAAGAACGCACAGCAACACTAAAATCATCATGCCCTATCAGTTCTGAAAGCGCTTTATACGCACTACGAATATCTTCTTCAAATGCTATCGTAAATGGCGTATTGAGAACTAACTCACGACACGCTTTACCAGCGCGCGCTAATTCATTGACATCCTCTGGATCAAGCGCATCTAGTAACGCATAGATTGTTTTATCACACTCATCTTGTGCTAAAAATTCACGAAATGATTCTGCTGTGGTCGCAAAACCTTGGGGAACACTGACACCCGTGGACGATAAATAGCTAATCATCTCACCAAGGGAAGCATTTTTTCCCCCCACCGTATCGAGGAAGGCCATTCCCAAGTGATTGAATGACAGCGTATGTGTTATTGTCATGTTTACCCCAGCTCCTTGTAGAGACCGTCATTCTACTTAAATCACCACCTATTTCAACTGGTATGGAGCGTCGTTTAACAACGCTTACAAAGAAACACGACTCTCAGTTGAAGGTGTAGCAACCTCTTCCTTTGCTAAAACCTCATTTTCAAACAAAGCATCACGAATCAAAAAAATCAGCCCAAAATTATCTTTCGGTATCTCAAGACAATTTAAGGTTGCAGCGATGATCTCATCGAGGTGCAAATAAGACTCTTGAATAGGAGCACCTAAACCCATCTCAAAGATTTTAAACATAGGTAATAACAGATTCTTCATGCCCAGCAGGGGGCGTGACATAAGTAGCGATTGGAATATTTGGAGTTTTGGCTTAAGTACTAAGGGATCTACCAAGTGTTCATAGGTGTCCTCCTGTAGTAACCCAATTATTTTCTGAACCATCAAATACAACGACAACATCGGTTGTTGCTGGCGTTCAAGTTGCATAATTTTCACATCTAGCGCCACCAACGCTTCGTCTAATTTTGTCAGATCAAAATAGCTTCTGGTTAACCACCCACTTTTTTGGCCCTTTAACGCAACAACTGCTCGCAGTTCCACTGCTACAGTATTGTGCAGTTTTCTTAGATTAAAATTCTCCATTAAATCAAGAAAATTGTCCGAAACTATTTTTTCCGTAGTATAAATGTTCTCATAAAAAACACGGATATAAAGCCCAACCCATCCGGCTAGAGAGATATCCCCCATGATAATTTTGACACGTGCCCAAGAAGTTGCTCGCTCGCTTTCTGATCTAGTCCCCAAATACGCTTTAAAGCACAACAATGCCTCACTCATTGCTTCAAGCCCATGATCTATATTTTCATTTACTTTCAACCTCATCACATCCCCCCCGATGATTTGAACCTCTTCATTATCTCTCTTCCCTAGAAAACAGTCCTACATCGTTATATATTATTCAAGAAGTCATTAATTTACTCATGAAATTGTCAATTTTCAATCTGCTGAAGGGTTTAATTGCCGATTTTATTCACAATAGTCGCACTATCTAATATCATATATCCTTTACTTTGCTGGCGAACCGCTCATGACATTTTCTGCCTTGAATGCCATCTCCCCTGTAGATGGCCGATATTTTAAAAAAACTCGCGCACTTTGCCCTTATTTTAGCGAGTTTGCGCTCATCTATTATCGACTCGAAGTTGAAATTCGTTGGCTTGAATCTTTAGCAAATAATGAACTCATCACTGAAGTTCCAGCATTAAATGACGATGCAAAAAATTTTTTATCGGGACTTTTAAAAGATTTTAATGAAGAAGAAGCTTTAAAGGTGAAGGCATACGAAAAAGAAACTAACCATGATGTGAAAGCTGTTGAGTATTACCTCAAAGAAAAAATGGTACAATCGCACGCCTTAGCAAATATTTCTGGGTTCATCCACTTCGCCTGCACTTCAGAAGACATCAACAACCTTGCCTACGCTCTGATGATGAAGGAAGCCCTCGCACAAATTGTTCAACCTTCTATTGCTGAAATCATTGGTAGCATTACCGTATTGGGCAAACAACATGGTGAGGTTGCCATGCTCGGGAGAACGCACGGCCAACCTGCCAGCCCCACCACCATAGGTAAGGAATTAATCAACGTGGTCGCCCGACTAAAGCGTCCCATGCAGCAATTGGCTGAAGTTCTTATCTCTGCTAAATGCAATGGTGCGGTTGGCAATTATAATGCTCATGTCATCGCCTACCCAGAAGTTGATTGGCGCAAACACTGCGCACAATTTGTTACAAGTCTAGGGCTGTCGTTTAATCCTTACACAACTCAAATCGAACCGCACGACGGTATCGCGGAAGTAGCCCATCTGATGATTCGCATCAACAACATTTTACTAGATTATACCAAGGATATCTGGAGCTACATTTCTCTTGGGTATTTTAAGCAAAAAACTATCGCTGAAGAGGTTGGCTCTTCAACCATGCCGCACAAAGTCAACCCCATCGACTTTGAAAATGCTGAAGGTAATCTTGGGCTCGCGAATGCCTTATTCCTACACTTCGCAGATAAATTAACGCAGTCAAGATTACAGCGTGATCTATCAGACTCTACCGTCATGCGTAATTTAGGGGTTGCATTTGCGTATGCATTGATTGCTTATCAATCTATGGTCAAAGGTAATGAAAAACTACAAATTAACCCAAGTGCGCTAGAGCACGATCTTAATAACAATTGGGAAGTGATAGCAGAAGCTGTGCAAACTGTCATGCGACGCTACAGCATCCCCAATGCCTATGAACAAATGAAAGACTTAACTCGCGGCCGACAAATAGATGCAAGTCGCCTCAAACAATTCATCGAAGATTTAGATATCCCAATCCATGCGAAAAATGAGCTCATTAATCTTACACCCACAAGCTATACAGGGCTCGCAGCTCAATTAGTGAAAGCTTTTTCATGAAGACAACATCACAGACAGGAAAAACATTTGAATTTGATGTATTGGTAATTGGCACAGGACTTGCGGGACTTCATTATTGTTTAGAGTTGGTTAAATTACAACCCGCCGTAAAAATTGCGCTCATTAGTAAAACAGAGGCTATTGAATCCAACACTCGCTATGCGCAAGGTGGTATTGCTGCGGTTTTTAGCGAAGAAGATTCGCTCGAGGCACATATTGCTGATACATTACAAGCAGGTGATGGTTTATGTTACAAGCCGACTGTTGAATGTATTATTCATCAGGGCCCTAGTGCGATTGAGCAACTCCAAAACTATCCAATCGAATTTGACAGAAATAATCATGGTGATTTTCTGCTCGCTAAAGAAGGTGGACATTCGCACCGCCGTATTCTTAATTGCGGCGATCAAACGGGTTTATCGACCATAGAGGTTTTACTACAAATTGTTCGTGAAGCGAGTCAAATTACTCTTTTCGAAAAACATATTGCAGTGAATTTAATCACCCACTACCACCCTCACAGAACAGATAATCAGGGAGAGGTTTTCGGCGCATATATCCTCGACGATCTCAACAACAAAATCCACACTTTTCTTGCTCGCTGCGTAATCTTGGCAACAGGTGGGGCTGGAAAAACCTATCGCTATACGTCAAATCCTATGGTTGCAACAGGTGATGGAGTTGCTATGGCATACCGCGCTGGAGCCCGAGTGGGTAATATGGAATTTTATCAATTTCATCCAACGCTACTTCATCACCACGAGCACAATAATTTTCTTATCTCAGAAACCGTTCGTGGTGAGGGGGCGCTTTTAAAAAATGCTGACACTGGTTTTCGTTTTATGAAAGACTATGCACCAGAACAAATGGAATTGGCTACCCGTGATATTGTCTCTCGCGCCATTTTTAACGAAATTGAACATAGTCAAAATGGTTATGTTCACTTAGATATCACGCATCAATCAAAATCTTTTCTCAAAAAGCGCTTCCCGCAAATTTTTAGTACTTTATCATCCATTGGTATCGACATGAGTCAAGATTTTATCCCCGTCGTTCCAGCAGCGCACTACCAATGCGGTGGCGTGCTCACAGACATTGACGGCCGAACTGATCTAAAGCGCCTCTACGCCATTGGTGAAGTCGCTTTTACAGGTTTACACGGAGCAAACCGATTAGCAAGCAATTCACTACTAGAAGCTGTGGTGATGGCAGGAAATGCTGCTCGCTGCACATTAAAAGATATCTCAACCCAGTGGATCCCCATCGGCCACATGTCCAATTGGAACTCCACAGGCGAAGTTAATCCACGGCGCGCGAGCCAAATCAATGCGCAATGGAGAAGTCTTAGAGGAGAAATGACCTCATACGCGGGCATTGTTCGTACCGAAGCAGGCTTACAAGATTTATTGCAACTCATTTTAAAACGGAACAAAATCATCGAAGAATATTACTGGAAACACAGCATCACACGTGATTTTATTGAGCTTCGTAATATCATTCTCAATGCTGAGTTAATTGTCAGGGCAGCAATTTCAAGAAGAGAGTCAAGAGGCGGACATTATCGTGAAGACTTTCCAAAAAAGAATGCTATCGCTATAGAGAGTATTTCAAGATTGAACTCTCCACAAAACCCATTCGTTTAGAGGTAACATCATTGTTTAAGAAATCGACTACTTTCAAACCCAAAACTTCAGTGATGCATATCACCAATGATATGAGTATTTGTCAGAGTGATTATCCCCTTGATTGGTACCAGCCTGAGTTTGTACCTTACGCAGAAGCGTACCAAGCACTTCCTGACAGAAAGCTTACAACTGTTCTCAATTGGATGACCCCATATATGGAAAAGGCCCAAGCTCATTTTGGCCCTGACTTGCTTTTACTTGCTCACTATTACATGGGTGGTGATATCGTCAGACTCATAGAACAGTTTGGTGGCAAAATTGGTGACTCCTATCAACTAGCCCTCATGGCAGCTGAACACCCTGAGAAATCTCTCATCATTGAATCAGCAGTACATTTCATGGCAGAGTCTATAAGCATATTGGCCGAACCCCACCAACAAGTGTATATCACCAATCCAAAATCTGGCTGCACAATGGAAATGCTCGCTAAAGATTTTATGGTAGAGCCGGCTTTTTTGGATCTTAACGAGCGCTATGGTGCAGATAACATCTTACCAGTTTGTTATATGAATACCTCAGGTCGCGTAAAAGCAATGACTGGCGCTCAAGGTGGAGCGGTATGTACCAGCTCCAATGTTAAAAAAATTTTCCAATGGGCTCAAGAACAAAAAAAGAAAATTCTGTTTATACCAGATCAACACATGGGAGAAAATGTTGCCTATTGGCTAGGTATAAAAGACATTGCCTACTGGCCAGGAGGAACTGAGGGCGCCCAATTTTCATTGCAGGCACAAAATGAAAAAACACTTAAAGTATTCGATAAAGCCGAGCTTATCCTATTTGCAAGCTATTGTGCTGTCCACACACATTATCAAACTTACATGTGCGAATATTGGCAAAATCTAGGCTATACCACGATTGTTCACCCTGAATGCAGAAATGACGTGGTTCGATTAGCTGATCATGCTGGCTCTACCGCATTCATATGGGAATACGTAACTCAGAATAAAGCACGAACCCAACGCTATGCAATTGGCACAGAAAATCATATGGTGGATAATCTCAAAGCACACTGCAAAGCCCTTAACATAGAGGTCGTAAATCTATCCGAAGCCCCAAAAGCTACAGATGAAAAAGGAATCGGTTGCGGCTGCGCTACCATGTCAAGAAATGATCCACCTCATTTGGTAGCCCTTTTGGATTTGCTAAGGCAAGGACACAACATGCCTTATAATCGCGTACTGGCGGGCGATGTCATTAACGAGTTTAGCGGCGTTCGTAAGCGCTTGACGACCTTAGATCAAAAGTATGTTATCGATAATGCCAAACGCGCCTTACAAAAAATGATAGATATTAGCGAGGATAGAATATAATAACACCATGCTGTACAATACAAGGACTTTGTGGTAGAATATAGTCGCTTATATTGTGGGGCGTCAAATGCTTGAAAATTTTTATTATGCCGGGGGGCTTAAGCTAGATTTTTTGCCAACAGCGCAGTTAGAAACAGAAAAACTAACTGACAAAACACTAGATTTAAAAAGACAAGCGCGAAATGTCTTACGGGTGTTGATGTCAGGTTGGACCCAAGACTGGCGGGAGCTCTTTTCTTATGAATTGTTTCAAGCCATATTGGTTGAGCGTCATCATCAATTTACAACATTTGCCCGATTAGCATTTCAAGAAGGGATGAAACATCTTTTCACACAACTTGAACATCAAACATTAAGTACAGAACAACAAAATCAGGCCCAGTTATTTATCAGTAATTGTCTATCCTATCTTACATTTTTCGATCCAACACCCCATGAGTCATTTGCTATCCCACAATTGATTGAGCACGAAAATGGGGGCCGTTGGGAAATGATAGACTACAAGGTAACCCCTATTGAACTTACCCCAACCCATGGCTTTGAAAAGTTATTTATTAAAGAACATGACCGAGTATTTGCCTATGGACTTGAACCCATCAACCATCCGAAAGCGTTTCCTCATCTATTGTTTATGGGTACAACCTACCCCGCTGGGCAGGGCTTTTTCACCACAGTGAACACCGATCTTGAGGCCTTTGAAACTGCTGGCAAAAAACTATATCGAACAGGCCGAAAAAATATTTTACAATGGCTTGATACACAAGAGAAGAAAGTCCATGTCTGTGGTACAAGCTTAGGTGGCGCATTATCGCTGCTACTTGCAATTGATCAAGGTGATAAATTATCACGTGTCGACGCGCTCAACCCACCTGGGCTCCATCCTGCTTTGCGGAAAAGCCGCTATGACCGCTGGGAGGACTTCACTACAAAACCCGAAGTCTATATCCAAAAACAAGGCAATGATCCAGTATCAATATTTGGTGTTTGGAAAGAAGATTGGCATATCCTAAAAGTCACACCGCCAAAAGACAAACAAGGTCCAAATATCTTAACTGACCATGCACTCAACTACGCAGGCTTTGAAGGCACAACATTTGTTGGGATAGATACCAAAAAAGACAACAAAGAACATCGATCTCGGACATTTTGGCTATACATTTTACTCAGAAGTATTGTCTATTATATCTTACTGGTGCCATTACGCTATCTAGCAGTTCCTATCGTACGCTTAACCTTAGACAATAAATTACATCTTGCCTTATTATTAGCCTTCATTGAGTTATTTCAAATCTCATCGGAGAGTCACTTTTTCACAGCTTCGGTCATGAGCTATTTAATTAGCGAATTACTTCAATATGGGGTTGATGTTATCTTTGGAACTCATCAATCTCAATTATCAAAGATATTAGAGCAGTTTGAACAGCACTTTTGGTTACAAATTGCAATCAGTCTCACTACCGTAACTATTAGCCTAGCCATATTGGCATGCTTGGTGATCTTACCAGAGCTAGAACCTATCTTGACTTTTATCGTAGCGATTCCGCTAAGCCTTCGTATATTCAAGAGCATCGTCAACACATTTAGAATCCTGTTTGGTTTTAGTGGCGATAATATCGCTGCGTGCCATCATCAAGAACTACCCCGGGAAAGAGAGCTCGATATTTATAGCAAAGAAGCGAGCGCAACTTTTACATATCATGAAATTCATACTTACTATAAAGCAAAACGGGAAATATTAAGACAAAAACCATTCATTCCCGATGCTAACCACGAGCACAAGCACCGATTTTTCAAACATTCGACTCACAGCAAGCGAGAAGTGCTCTTAAAAAGCCAACTTACGGAACATCAACATCAAACCATTACCATCAAAGCTCCCCTTGCTAAAATTCACAATATGCGTAAAACGATAAAATTGGTGGAGAGATTTTCATTTGAAAGAAATACTGAGCTTCAAAAGACACTTCTTGAAGAACAAGCGAAATACGATGCAGGTAACCCTTGGAATGCAAATATTTTATAAAATTCCATTGTTTCAAGATCATTCTTTGTTATAATAAACGCCCGTGCCGGGGTGGCGGAATTGGTAGACGCGCCGGATTCAAAATCCGGTGGTGGTGACACCGTGTCGGTTCGAGTCCGACCCTCGGTACCATTGATATCTTTTTTAACAGTTCTCAATGGTTCGCAACAGCACACAACACATTAATTCTTATTGAGATAATAGGATATTTCTCTTGTTCCAACTGTATTCATGAACTGGATCATTATAATACGCATCCAAAGCTTAAATTTAATCACAGCACCAGGTCGAGTTGACTAAAAGACGCGTTATATTTCATCCATAGGCACTGTGGATGATAGCATTGTTCATGCATATATCTCTCTGTAATTATAAGTTACATTTTCCAAGACAAATTGTCAACAGATCCTACTAAACCACCTGTTTGTTGCCGAATAAAAATTAAAAACGGGATAAACAATAACGCAAGTATGACCGACAGCTGGTAAAGACCAGTCCAACCAACCCATGACTGCAAGGTGGCGGCGATAGGACCAGATAAAATTCTTGGCAACGTTGACAGAGCCACTAATAGTGAGAATTGGGTGGCAGTGAATTGTTTATCGACAATCCTCATGAAAAAAGCGACCAATGCCGTTGTGCCCATACCTGTTGCAAGATTATCAAAGAAAACCGCGCATACAAGCATCGGTAGATTCACCCCACTCATCGAAAGTACCACAAACAAAATATTGCTAAGCGCCTGAAACACACCAAATACCATCAACGATTTAAACAAAGACCAACGCATCATTAAAAGACCTGCAATCAACCCCCCAATTAATACAGAGCAAACCCCCATAATTTTATAGACATAAGCGATAGTCTCCAGAGAGAAACCCAGGCCCTGAATAAGAAAAGGCATAACAATTCCACTAGTAATCGTCGTAAATGCCTCACCTAACTTATATAAAAAGATAAAAAACAACAACCCTACCAACCCTTTTCTCCCCAAAAGCTCTTTAACTGGGGCAATAAATGACTCAGATATCGTCATCGATTTAGAGCAAGGCAAAGAAGGCTCTGGACTCCATAACGTAGCAATCATCCCAAACAGCATGAGAAAACCCATGATACGATAAGCCATGGCAAATCCAAATGTCGAGGCAATTAATAGTGAAAGTCCTCCTGAAATTAACAATGCAAACCGATACCCAAAAACTGCAAGTGATGCACCAATAGCATGCTCTTTCTCTAATAGATACTCCGTTCGATGAGCATCAATCGCAATATCTTGTGTAGCTGAAAAAGAAGCCAACAAAAAACCAATCCCGGCCATGATGAGTGACGATGAGGTTGGAGAAAACCAGGCAATAGCATTAAATCCTGCTAACAATATAACTTGCATAGTCAATATCCAGCTACGCCTTTTACCCAAAGAAAAAAGTGCGTACCGGTCCATCAACGGTGCCCATAACATCCGATACACATATGGGAAGCCTAAAAGACTAAGAGAGCTGGTCGCAAATGTAGACATCCCCGCTTCTGCAAACCATGCTTGTAAAGTGCTAGTTACCAAAGCAAGCGGCAAACCTGAAGAAAAACCTAGGATAAAAACGATGAGAAGGCGTTTATGCATTAGCAACATACCTTGGATATTTTTCGCAATCCTCTATTAAATTGTGCAAAGAAAAAGCAAGAAGTAGTTTACCACTTCTTGCGTATATCTTGTAGTCAATTTTATTTCGATAATATCTATTTCTTAACACTTACTAAATGGATATTAAAGATCAATGTTTCGTTTGGTCCGATTGGCCCACCGACACTTCGAGAACCATATGCCAAATTTGCAGGAACATATATTTCCCATGTAGAACCTTCTGGCATTAATTGTAGAGCTTCGGTCCAACCAGGGATCACTTGTGATAATTTAAACGTAGCAGGCTTTCCAGATTTATCTGTGCTATCAAATACTTCCCCATTGATAAGACGGCCCGTGTATTCTACAGTGACTGTGTCGTCCTTGGTTGGTTTTGGACCAGCCCCTGCCTTGATAATTTTATATTGCAAACCATCAGGTAATGCCACAACGCCTGTCTTACCTTTATTTTCCCCGAGAAATGCGTCGCCTTTAGCTTTATTTTCTTCTGCTTTTTTATTAAAGTCAGCCGTACGTTTTGCTATGAGATCTTTTTGGAATTTTGACAAAACATCCTTCATCTGCTCTTCAGTCAACAACAGAGCCCCGCCGCTCATTCCATCCTGAATGCCCTTAGCCATAATGCTTGGGATGATATCGATACCTTGTCGTTTAAAGTTCTTACCCAAATCAGAGCCGATGCTGTATGACAATTTATCTATGTCAGAATTCAACACTGTGCCATCCGTTGCAGCAATTGCTGTAGACATTGCCATGCTTATCGCAACAGCAACCAATTTCATCTTCATAAACATCCCCTTAGTCTTTGAATATGCTTAAATACATAAATGGCCAAAGCTATAGAGCCTGGCTCGAAGTGCCTGAATATTCTGCCTAAATTCATATGGAACCACAAGTGTATTCTAAATGTAATGTGGTAAACTAGCGCAAATTTAACCCTTGTGGTGCGATAACTTGTCCAACATACATCAAACTGAATCAAACAAAATCCATAAATTCTCCTTTTTATATATTAACTGTAGCAAAGATTTTTGGATATTTGTCATCATTGCTTTGTCGTTATTACTGCGTCTCATTTGCATCAATTCAACCTCGCTCTTAGTTGAAGAAGCCTACTATTGGAATTACGCTCAACACTTAGATTTTGGTTATCTCGATCATCCCCCAATGGTTGCTCTACTTATAAAACTCTCTACTTTAGTATTCGGCACCAACGAATTTGGCGTACGCTGCTGCTCCCTTATTTGCTGGTCTATCGCGTGTGTATTCAGCTTCAAACTCACAAATTTAATCCTTGAGGGCGCGGGAAGATATGCTGTAATGTTACTTTCAATTTTGCCTTTTTTCTTTCTCCATTCTCTCATTATTACCCCCGATCTTCCGCTAATTGCTTGTTGGTCGTTAGCGCTATATGCCCTCTTTAAAGCAC
>JBIIJL010000051.1:0-15668 GCA_044233795.1 Legionella sp.
GTAGTATTTTCTTTGGTAACAACGATACGTTTGGCTGATCCAAGATCTTCTAACGATGCGCCTTCTAAGCTCTTGCCAATTTCTTCAGAAATTACTTGGCCACGAGTTAAAATCGCAATATCTTGTAACATTGCTTTACGACGATCACCAAAACCAGGTGCTTTCACCGCACATACTTTCACAATGCCGCGCATATTGTTAACAACCAACGTTGCCAACGCTTCACCTTCAACATCTTCAGCTATGATAAGTAAAGGACGACCAGATTTAGCAACTCCTTCGAGCACAGCTAACATGTCACGAATACTAGAAATTTTCTTGTCAACCAACAAAATGAATGGATGTTCAAGTTCGGTAGACATGTTTTGTTGATTGTTGATGAAATATGGAGAAATGTAGCCACGGTCAAACTGCATACCTTCAACCACCAACAATTCATTTTCTAAGCCATTACCATCTTCAACGGTAATAACCCCTTCCTTACCAACTTTTTCCATCGCCTCGGCAATGATAGAACCAACTGCTTCATCAGAATTCGCAGAGATAGTACCTACTTGCGCAATTGCCTTACCATCTTTACATGGTTTAGACAATGTTTGTAGATATTTAGTCACTGCTAAAACTGCTTTATCGATACCACGTTTCAGATCCATAGGATTCATGCCAGCAGCAACCGCCTTGTGACCTTCTACCAGGATTGACCGGGCTAATACAGTTGCAGTTGTTGTACCATCACCAGCTGTATCAGAAGTTTTAGAGGCAACTTCTTTTACCATCTGAGCGCCCATGTTTTTAAAGCGATCTTCAAATTCAATTTCTTTAGCAACAGAAACACCATCTTTGGTCACTGTAGGTGCACCATAAGATTTTTCTAACACAACATTACGTCCACGTGGACCCATAGTTACTTGCACAGCATTAGCCAATGCGTTCACACCGGCAAGCATTTGTTGGCGAGCATCGTCACCAAATCTTAGTTCTTTAGCCATTATTACAATCTCCTTAAGCGATTAAATTACTTCTCAACAATACCCATGATGTCATCTTCACGCATCACAACAAGTTCTTGTCCGCCGATTTTAACTTCAGTACCAGAGTATTTACCGAACAATACCACATCACCAATTTTCACAGCCAAAGCTCTGAGGTCGCCATTATCTAAAATTTTACCGGCGCCAACAGCAACTACTTCACCACGCATGGGCTTTTCAGCTGCACTATCAGGTATCACAATACCACCTGCAGTGGTACGCTCATCTTCCATGCGACAAACTACAACACGATCGTGCAAAGGACGAATCTTCATTCTCGTTTTCTCCTGGGTTGATTACTTTTACAATTTCATTCAGAGTAGGCTCTGACCCATAAGCGCTCAATGCCAACACAAAAAACGCTGATATCTGGCATATGGGGGTCGCCTCTTCTATTTTCAAGGGGATAGTCCAAATAATTTTGGTTTTATAAATATTTGCCCTACAATAGAGCAATGTTTTTATCAAACCACCCCCGAGAAATCCTTTTGATGAAAAAATATGGCCTGATTCTATTATTGTTATGCACCTCATTTCTTGCATTTTCAAAACCACCACCGGCAGCAGAGGTATTTCAACTGAGCGCACACTTAATTGATCCCAATACCTTCTCAATCAATTGGCTCATCAAGCCCGGGTTTTTTTTATACAAAAAACGTATCAACATCACCCCGCCACAATTTAGCAATATCGAGCTTGCTCCACTAAGGCTACCCACCCCACTCAACTTCAAGGATTCTAGAGACCAGACCTATCTTATCTACCGAGACCATCTCTCACTACCAATTTCTATTCTTGGTAAAGAACCTGGGGAATCATTGCTTAATGTTCATTATCAAGGCTGCTCTGACAAAGGATTTTGCTACCCACCTATTGATATACAAATTAAAATTACCATTGACATAAACTTAAACCTTAGCAATGTCTCACTCGAAACAACAGCCCCTACCCTTCAGAAAACGACTTCATCACCGCCTCATCCATCTAACGTAAGTCAATTATTTAGTGAAAGCAGTTGGGGCATTATTATGCTTAGTTTCTTTGGCCTAGGCTTGCTATTATCCTTCACCCCTTGTGTTCTTCCTATGGTACCGGTGCTCTCGAGCATCATCGTTGGCCACGGTAAAGATATCTCAACCAGAAAAGCTTTTTTCCTATCTTTAAGCTACGTGCTAAGTATGTCAGTGACCTACTCCATCATTGGAGCCATGGTCGCTTTAATGGGTATGAATCTGCAAATTGCCATGCAATCGCCCATAAGCATCGGCTTATTTAGCTTAATTTTTATTCTGCTTGCACTCTCGATGTTTAATGTCTACGAGTTACATTTACCCGTTTCCTGGCAAGCACGCCTTGCTAATATCACCAAGAGCCATAGTGGCGGTCACTATTTAGGTGCGGCACTGATGGGTTGCTTTTCGATCCTCATCCTTTCCCCTTGTGTTACAGCACCTTTGATTGGTGCTTTAGGCTATATTGCCCAAAAAGGAAATGTGCCGCTCGGTATGATTGCGCTTTTTTTCTTAAGCCTTGGTATGGGAACACCGCTGCTACTAATTGGCACAACCGCGGGCAAGCTTCTTCCCAAAACAGGCTATTGGATGAATACCATCAAAGCTTTTTTTGGAGTAATGATGCTTGCCGTTGCGATTTACTTATTAGGGCGCATATTACCAAACATATTGACCATGTTTTTGTGGTCAGCATTATTAATTTTTTCAGGAATTTTTCTTGATGCGTTTAACCATGCTAACTCAGCCCAAGAAAAATTTCGCAAAGGTTTTGGTATCATTTTGCTTGTTTATGGTTTGCTAATATTAGTTGGCACAAGTCTTGGTCATACTGACCCCCTAGAACCGTTGACTAGCCATCAAGGAACTGTTGCTTTAAATAGCACCGCAACGCCCATAACTGTTAGGACACCAGAATCCCTTAAAACTGCCCTCTTGCAGGCAAAAGGCAGGCCAGTATTCATTGATTATTATGCGGATTGGTGTAAGTCTTGCAGAATCATTGAGGCGACGACGCTCCGTGACAACAGAGTTCGCGCACTTTTAAATCAATTTACCTATATCAAAGTTGATGTCTCAAAAATCAACACCGATACTAAAATATTACTGAACACATACGATGTAGTAGCACCACCAACATTTATTTTTCTAAATAGTTCAGGACAAGAAAACCATAACTTAAGACTGGTGGGAGAGTTATCTACCAAGACGCTGATCAATCAAATGCAGCAAGCTTTGGGATAGCGTATAGAAAAGCTACTTGTTTAATAATAAATAAGCTGTACATGACAGATTTTTTTATCACGTACATAGATGAATAATTTGTAACATTAGACAATTTTCCCCTAAAACCCTATAATTCGCACACTTTTTTAACATTCTCTCCCCCGCTGGAGTAACCATCAGTTATGAACCATAAAGTTGGATTTGTCAGTTTAGGCTGTCCCAAAGCACTCGTTGATTCTGAGCGAATCATTACCCAGCTGCGCGCTCAAGGATACGACTTAGTGTCAAGCTATAACGATGCAGGGGTTGTTGTCATTAATACATGTGGCTTCATTGATGCCGCTGTAAAAGAGTCATTAGACACCATCAAAGAAGCAATGGCTGAAAATGGCCGGGTGATTGTTACAGGTTGTCTTGGAGCAAAAGCCGATATCATTCGTGAAGCTTGTCCTGATGTGTTACACATCAGTGGCGCGCACGCCTACGAAGAAGTCGTCCGCGCTGTTCATCACCATCTGCCACCACCGGTTGATCCCTTCACCCAACTTGTTCCTCCACAAGGAATCAAACTCACACCGCGCCATTACGCTTATTTAAAAATATCCGAAGGCTGTAATCAAAAATGTACTTTTTGTATTATTCCAACCATGCGCGGGAAACTTCAAAGTTACCCAATGACGCAAGTGCTCACTGAAGCCAAACGCTTAAAAGACGCTGGTGTAAAAGAATTGTTGGTTATTTCTCAGGATACCAGCGCCTATGGCGTGGACAAACATTTTGAACCGACAGAATGGCAAGGAAAAAATATCAACACCCGATTTGTTGATTTATGTGAGGCCCTCGGCGATCTTGGAATATGGGTGCGTTTACATTATGTATATCCTTACCCACATGTCGATGACATCATTCCTCTCATGCGCGAAAAGCGCATCCTACCGTACCTCGACATTCCCCTGCAACACGCAAATAAACGTGTTTTAAAAGCCATGAAACGCCCTGCAAATAGTGAAAATACGTTAGCGCGCATTGCCTCTTGGCGAGACATATGTCCTGAAATAACACTTCGTTCAACATTCATCGTTGGTTTTCCCGGCGAAACTGAGGAAGAATTTGAAGAGTTACTCAACTTCTTAACCCTTGCTCAACTTGATCGGGTGGGTTGCTTTCAATATTCACCCGTTGAGGGCGCAAAGGCAAATGAACTCTCTTCTCCAATAGATGAAGAGGTCAAAGAAGAGCGTTTTCATCGCTTTATGCAGCTACAAGCAGAGATAAGCCGGAACAAACTGAAGGCCAAAGTTGGCAAAAAAATCACTGTACTGATTGACAATATCACCGAAAATAACATCATTGCGCGCAGCATGAGCGATGCCCCTGAGATTGATGGCCTTGTCTACCTTCCGCCCAATCAAGACCTCCAAGTTGGTCATTTCACTGATGCGCTAATTACTGACAGCGATGACTACGACTTATTCGCTTCTTAATAAGAGAGGCGCCATGATTGCTCCCTAATCGCTCTTCATTAATTGTTGGCTTATCAGCATAACATCATCCTGTAGGGATGGCATAGGTAATACCACAGACTGCCTCAACACTGCCTGATGTAGCATCTTGTGATAGCGACCAAAAGCATAATTCAACTGAGCAAACTGTGAAGCACTTAGATAACCCTTAGAGCGTAGATGCCGGAGGTGCGCTCGGGTATTGGTATAATAAACGCTTCTTGCATCGCCTTTGACCAAAAGAAGAAATTGTACAAGAAACTCTAGATCAAGCAAGCCACCATCTGCGTGTTTAAGCGAGTGATTTGGCCCATGTTTGCCAATTTTTATGCGCATTTCTAACACATCTTTGGCTAATGCCGAAGCCTCTCGGGGCAACTCTATGACATTTTTTTTCAAGCGGCTCAATTGATTTTTAAACCGGCTATTTCCAAATACTAGCCGAGCCTTAAGCAATGCTTGATGCTCCCAGGTCCAAGCGCGGGTCATTTGGTAATTAAGAAATGCATCGACATGGCTGACCAACAATCCCGCAGCCCCTGAAGGTCTAAGTCTAGTATCCACTGAATAAAGGATACCCATTTGACTCCGAGTTGTTAGCATATGTAGTATTTTTTGCGAAAGTCTTGTCACAAGCGGCTCATCTTCTGGCGCTACAGAATGAAGGAACACCAAATCCACATCTGAATCATAGTTCATCTCCAAACTACCTAATTTACCATATGCAATCACTGCGAAATGGGCCTTGATACGCCTAATCGATGGATGCTTAAGCATTAATTGCAAACACGCGCTTTGCACTACTTCTTTAATGATCACTTCTGCAAGCGTCGCTAAGAAACGCCCCATTTTGACGGCATCATATCGCCCATTAAGCTCTAAACAGGCAGCCTTTAACCAACAGGTCAATTTAAATTGCCGTAGCAGATCTCCTTCATCTTCTGGCCCCTTTGAATGAGCCATAACAGCCCTTAACGCTAAATGCAATCGGACTTTTGTTTCTGGGTGCCATGCTTTTTCTTGCAACAGGAGTACTTCGAGTAAAAAAGGCTGCTGAACAATCAAGTCACTGATAAAAGGACTTTGTGAAAATCGATGCAACACTTCTTGAAGTGCCGCAGGATTCTCCGTAAGCAATGCCAGATATGCGCTTCGTCCAACGATATTTTCTAGTAAGCTTAAAACATTTAGGAGCAATACATCGGTTTCTTGCCGATAAGCAAGATCACCTAAAATTAATACCATAAGTTTATCAAGCCGAAAGCGCCCTGCTTGCCCAAGCCTTAGACAACGCGGGGCGTGTCTAAATGCATTAATCATTTGATAGCAGCGTGCGGGTTCCTTAAACTTAAGACTCGCTAATAAATTAGCCGCCATAGTCGGCTCCATATGGCCAGCCCACAACGTATTCAATTGGTGGTCGAGTAACCTTTTCTCGTCCAAAAGAGCAGGACCAGTCTTTAATACAGCATGAAATAGTGTATTTATGATTCGTCGATATTGGTGTAATTTAGTTATCAACGAGTCCCAATTCATAGCGCCCATCGCCACAACCAACTGTTCCTGCTTGTGCTTTTCATCTGGCAATGCATGTGTTTGACGATCATTTTGCATTTGTAATGCATTTTCTAATTTTCGTAGAAAAAGATAAGCCTTCGCTATGGCACCCGTATGGGCCAACAATCCTGCATCCTTTAATGCTCGGAGCGCAGCCAATGCATTACGTTGCTGAAGATTAGGAAGCCTACCACCCCGAACCAATTGAAAACATTGGATCACAAATTCGACTTCACGTATTCCCCCTTGGCCGCGCTTAATATCATCAAGCCTTGGATTGATTTGTATCTCACGCTCAATCATCGTTTTTAAACTGCGCAATGATTCAATGACGCTAAAATCAATATAGCGGCGGTATACAAAAGGGATAATAGTACGCGTAAACCAATTGAGTGAAGACTTGTTTGGAGAAAGCAGGCGTGCTTTGACCATCGCATAGCGCTCCCAGTCACGCCCTTGTTCCTGATAATAGGCTTCTATAGCCTCTTCTGTAGATATTAAAGGCCCACTTTCACCATTGGGTCGTAACCTTAAATCGACACGAAATACGAAACCATCCACGGTGATAGTTTGCAATAACATGACAAACAGCTTAACAAGTTTGTCGAAAAATTGATGATTACTCACCGATTTCTGACCATCGGTAACACCGACACCTCGGAATAAAAAAATTAAATCAACATCTGAAGAAAAATTAAGTTCCCTGCCACCCAATTTACCCATGGCAATCACCGATACGATTGCAGGTTCAAAAGCTTTGGTTTTCGGAAACCCATGTTCTAATACTAGCTGACTCTCTGCATATGCAATCGCACGAAGGATTAAGGCCTCTGCACAATCAGACCACTGTTCCATTGTTTGCTCAGTAGTGGATATGCCCGTCACCTCGCGCATCATCAAACGCAACAGATGATAGTGACGAAATTCCCGCAAGCTTTTCATCATGACATGATGAGGGATTTCAAGAGAAATACGCTGAAGCAATTGTTGATAATCATCTAAAGAATATGCAACTTGGATATTATTGTCTTCTAACAATTGTTTTAAAAGGTGGAGATGGCGTCCTGCGTAATCACTTATCAATAACAAATGCTCAACACAAAAAAATAACGGGTGCTCAGACAACGCTGGGTATTTGGCTAGCATCGAAAGTTTCGTTGGCAAAATATTGGGAATATCATGTTCGCCCATAGCAAATGGTGTTACCTTAAAATATACTGATTGAGGTTCTTATCTTACTTAATAATCAGCCACAGGCTAAGTACTTTTATGATGAAAATAATTACCACTTTCTTGCTATTGTTCATGATAGTTATATCACCCTTATATGCAGATGATGGCCCTCCACTTCAGGTAGCCGTTACGGGGTTTACTGCTCCTTTTGTCATGCGCGGTGCGCATCAGCTCTATGGATATGATGTCTCAATGATAACCGATATTTGCCAACGGATACATCGCAGTTGTGTATATAAACTCATGCCATTCTCAGACCTTATCCCAGCCATTACCAATAGCAAAGCAGATATTGCCATAAGTGCTATCACTATCACTGCCGATCGCTCCAAGCTCGTTTATTTTTCTCTACCCTACTTGGTCAGTAAAACACAGTTTTTAGGCCAACAGAAACTTAAGGATAAAAACATCAATGTTGAATTCTTAAAAAAATGCACCATCGGTGGCATGACCGGCACTATTGTTGCCGATGAACTCAAAAATTATGGGGTGACAGATCCAAAAATCGTCTATTTTCCAAGTGAAAACGATCTGATTTCAGCCTTAGACGCTGGCACAGTC
Organism: Legionella sp.; assembly: GCA_044233795.1. Lineage (GTDB taxonomy): Bacteria > Pseudomonadota > Gammaproteobacteria > Legionellales > Legionellaceae > JBIIJL01. The sequence continues at coordinate 8,122 of JBIIJL010000051.1, forward strand.
GACGTAGCTTTTGTCGATGAGCCAACAGCTACTTTTTGGCACGATCACTCAGGAGGTAAACTTGTAGCGCTCGGAAAATCCATGATTTCAGGATATGGTCTTGGAATTGCTGTTAAGGATGATGTTACTTTATTGTCCAAAATTAACCAAGCCATATTGCAATATGAAAATAGCCCTGCATTTAACATCAACTATACAATGTATCTGGGGAGTTTCTAGGGGATTGTGATATTTTATTTACTAAATCATAACCGACACTTCCTTATTGAGTGCAAATTATTTATCACCAATACGTGTTGACAATCTGCGACCTCTCCCGCGCTAAGAGCCAGTTGTTATAACAACTGTAAACACCTTTCCAGTTACCATAGGTCGGTGGTAATTCACGCCATACCCTTCAGGTTAAGAATACTGCAAATAAATTTTAGTGACATTGCCTAGTAACACTTGAATTATTTCCCTGAGCACCCACCTTAAAGATCCATATATTATGACAAGGGGATCATAGGTGGATAAGACCTGGCCTACAAAACATAAAGACTTACAAATTGCCCAAACCATCATGGAGCAATATGCACGCTTACAGAACAGTGAAGCATTAAGTTTGTTTGAAATCGTTGTTAACACCAATGAAAAATGTATGAATTATCGCTTAGCCTCATGGGTTGTTGAGCTTGCCGAACGATTTAATAACATGTATGGCGCACATCTTGGCGAAAACATAACCCGTATGGTTATCAGCAGCTGTTTAACTCAAGGTCAAACCCTACACTAAGCAACCGGTAGTTTGGGTAGGTTATTTGCTTCGCACGACTGTGTTTCATACCAAAGTGTAATAAACAGTACCATAATGATGGGACCGACAAACAATCCCAGAATACCCAGAGTTTCTACTCCCCCAAGAATGCCAAAAAGAACCGCCAGAAATGGGAGTTGGATAGCTCCACCTATCAAGACCGGTTTTACAAAATGATCAGCCGCAAACATCACAAGCGTCCCCCACACAACAACAACAATAGCAGATACCATGCTCCCCATTGAAAGTAAAATTAACGCACTAAAGGTAAAAACAACAGGGACCACAAACGGAACCATTGCAGCCACTGCTGTGATAAATCCTAATAAAGTAGGTCCAGGTAAGCCGACAATACCGTAGCAAATCCCCATCAATATCCCAACCCCAACTCCAACCACAATCGTCCCATTCACTGTGGATCTCAACGCACTAGGCAATCTATCAGCATATCTAAACCACCGCTTACCAAGGCACAATTCGCCAATATAGTGAATCTGTTGGAAAAGATTATCGCCATCGCGATAAAAAAAGAATAAACATAGAAGGGTAAACCCTAATTGGAAGCTTCGATGCGCTAAATTGACCCCAACTTGTTTAATGTAATAACTTGTAGGCGTCAATGATAAATGCATATTAGATAAAAGAAACTTCACATTACCGGGTTGTCCAACATTTTCATCCCAATAAGTTGTCAATTGTGGGCCGAACAAAGGCAAGTCTTTGAGCATTTCTGGTGCTTGCCCACCATCTCGATTGACTATTTGTAAATAATTAATTAGCAACTGAATTTCTTTTACTAAAACACCCACAAGCCAACTTAGAGGAAGAATTAATAACAGCGCGAGAATGAATGTAAATAACAAGGCAGCTAAATCATGGTGATGACCAAAACAGCGCCTAAAGCGCTCATATAAAGGGTAGGTTGCAACAACAATAATCGTAGCCCACACCAATGAAGGAATAAAACGGTGGATAATAAAAAGCGCCAAGGCAACAATTGCCACACTCATAAACATACTGATTAATTCTCTATGGCTATCGTTCATCATCTTCTCTCAACAAGTTATTTCACAAACAACACTCTAAATATTTGCATGATGGCAAGAGCCAAGATACCCGCAAGTACATCATCAACCATAATGCCAATCCCACCTTGAACGTGTTTGTCAACCCATCGAATAGGTTGTGGCTTCCATATATCAAATAAACGAAATAATCCAAAACCCACAGCAACCCAAATAATACCAACAGGTGCCATGAACATAGTGATAATAAAACCCACAACCTCGTCCCAAACAATACCAGAGTAATCTTGCACGCCCAACTCAGATGTCACCTTATCACATACAAACACCCCCATGATAAATGCAATCAGAGTAAGGCATAGATAACATGGCCAGGACAGACCCACCATCATCAAATAGATAGGAATGGCCGCAAGCGTACCAAATGTTCCTGGGGCTATCGGCATCAAGCCACTACCAAAACCAAAGGCAATAAAATACAGTGGGTTCTTCCATACATTTTTTGCAATCAGATCAAGATTCATATTTTTTTGCATCCTTTTATCTTAGGGCAGGGAAGCAACAACACGCCCTAAAAATGGCTATAACCTTCCACTTTTAAGAGCATTTCAGCTCCACACAATGTCTTTGCGCTTAATACCCCAGACGCTGTGATCTGCCCAATGCGGTAACAACTTAAACCCCTCAGAGCAAGAGCTAACAAAAACTGTGGCTCGTCATGAGCTCGGATCGTGAAACAAAGTTCATAATCATCTCCGCCCTTCATGGCAAACTCAACAGCGTTTGCCCCTTGGTATTTTTTAACTAACTGATGAACAGGAACAGCATCAAGCTCAATCATTGCACCAACAGAGCTCTTTACACAAATATGATTTAAATCAGCACTTAAACCATCTGAAATATCAATAGCAGAGGTTGCATAGGCTTGCAACAGCTCGCCCAAATCAGTCCTAGGGCTTGGATGAAGTAATTTGCTCATCATGACACATCTGTCCGCATCATCGACCTCAATTGAATTAAGAAGTGAAATCCCGAGTGCTGCAGCCCCTAATTCTCCACTCACATAAATGGCATCACCAATTTGCGCCCCACTTCGACAAATCGGCTGTTTTGCCACCCCATGAATAGCTAATGTCATGCTCAGCGGACCTTTGGTCGTATCTCCACCCACCAGTGCCAAATCAAACTGCTGACAAGCCGTTTGAAATCCCTCTGCAAATTTCTTAAGCCATCCCTCGTTACAATCAGGTAACGTCAAGGCTAACAATACCCAACTAGGGCTTGCTCCCATAGCTGCAATATCACTCACATTCACCATCACTGCTCGATAGGCAATGTCGAAGGGTTCCCATTCATTTAAAAAATGCACACCCGCAACCAAAGTATCAGTACTGACTAATAATTGCATATCGGGCGGAACAAATAAGGACGCGGCATCATCACCAATACCCACAAGAACATCTGGGCGTTTGGGTGTAAGATCTGTGAAATAACGCTTTATGAGACTAAACTCATCCATTGATTTCTATAACTCGAACAATTTTTGCTAAATTGTTTAACACACCATTCACATATCGAAAGCCATCCTGAGAACCGAACTCCTTGGCTAGAGAAACAGATTCGTCAAGTACAACACGATAAGGAATTTCGGGACAATAAAATAACTCAAAAGCGCTTAAGCGCAACACTGTGTGCTCAATTGGATTAAGTCCTTCAATAGGTCTATCTAACAATGGTTGTATTGCATCTTCTATGTGTTTTAAATGTTGGGGTACGCCATGTAAAATTCGACAATAATAATCTGTATCGACTTTTTCCATGTTATTGGCTGCTCGAAACTGTGCTTCAATCTCACAAAGATCAGTACCCGACATTAGCCATTGATACAGCGCTTGCAATGCAAGTTTTCTTGCACGGCGTTTACCCCTGATTGCATGATTTTCCACAATTACCTCATGTTATTTTATCATCATTGATTTGATCGATAGCTTCTCGAAACTCGCTGATATCTTTAAACCGTTTATAAACTGATGCAAACCGAACATATGCGACATGATCCAATCGGTACAATGCTTCCATTACCCATTCACCAATTTGACTTGCTAACACTTCGCGTTCTCCGCATTGCCTAATTTTAGTGACAATGGATACAATGACTGCTTCAAGTGCATCCATACTCACAGGCCTTTTCTCCAAGGCTCTTAACATACCTGCCCGTAAATTATCGATATTGAATAGTTCACGGCGCCCATCTCTTTTTATAATGAGTGGCATCACAAGCTCGGCAGTTTCAAAGGTCGTGAAACGTTCATGGCATATAAGACATTGCCTGCGTCGACGAACTTGAGCACCTTCTAGCACCAAGCGTGAATCAATGACCTTGGTTTCTTCTGCATGGCAAAATGGACAGTACATGATGATAAACCGGAAATTCTCTCAACAATTCCAACACCTGTGTTTTAACACGACCGATAGTAACCTCATCGTTCACGTTTTCTAAAACATCAGCCACCCAACCTGTAACAAGACTTATTTCAAGCTCTTTAAAGCCGCGGGTCGTAACCGCCGGGGTCCCTAAACGAAGCCCACTGGTCACAAAAGGTGACTGAGGATCATTCGGTACCGCGTTTTTATTCACCGTGATATTAGCAAGCCCTAACGCCTTATCAGCATCTTTCCCTGTAATACCCTTATCGATAAGATCGAGGAGTAACAGATGATTTTCTGTGCCACCAGAAACAATACGATGACCACGATCTTGCAATAACCCTGCCATTGCTTTGGCGTTTTTTATGACTTGCTGTTGGTAATCTTTGAATTCTGGCATCAAGGCCTCTGCAAATGCAACAGCTTTAGCCGCTATAACATGCATCAAGGGGCCCCCCTGAGTGCCAGGAAAAACAGCCGAGTTGAGCTTTTTTTCAATAGCGTCATTTGCACGTGCAAGTATAATCCCACCCCGTGGACCACGCAGTGTCTTGTGGGTGGTACTGGTAACAACATCAGCATATGGAAGTGGGGATGGATACAATCCAGTAGCAACCAATCCTGCAACATGGGCCATGTCCACCATAAGATAAGCACCTATACTATCAGCAATTTCTCGAAAACGTGCCCAATCCAAAATTTGTGAATATGCAGAAAAGCCTGCGATAATCATTTTTGGCTGATGCATTGCTGCAAGCACTTCTACAGCATCATAATCCACGAGCCCCGTTTGCACATCAAGTCCATATTGTACACTTCGATAAACCTTTCCAGAGAAATTTACTGTAGATCCATGCGTTAAGTGACCGCCGTGGGACAATGACATTCCCAGCACCAAATCACCGGGAGTAAGCAGAGCCATCATCGCTGCAGCATTGGCTTGAGAGCCAGAATGGGGCTGTACATTAACATAGTCGGCAGAAAAGAGTTTCTTAGCACGAGCAACAGCAAGTTCCTCGACGATATCAACAAACTCACACCCACCATAATATCGTTTACCAGGATAACCTTCAGCATATTTATTGGTCAGCAATGACCCTTGGGCTTCAAGAACCCGCGGACTCACATAATTTTCTGAAGCAATCAGTTCAATATGATCTTCTTGGCGAAGGGCTTCTCCTGAGATCGCCCGCCACAATTCACCATCAAATTCAGCTATGCTACTTCCATCAAACATCTGCAATCCTCTTGGTTAGTTGTCTATCGTTTGACTATGATATCATTTCGAACATGTTCTACATCGAGAGTATTCAGTGCAATATAACCTGCTCTTTTTTTGATTGTAGCATTATCAACAAAACCACTCAGTTGTACTTCATCTTTATATGTTTTGACTTTGATAGAGAACCCATCCGTGCCGAGTTGATCAAGTAAGTTAGTTTTCACTTTAGCAGTCACACTTGAACTGTCAATAAACTCCCCTGGCGTTTCGTTAGTAATAGGCTTTGAACAAGCAACGATGAATAGTATTAGAAAAAGCAGTGTCAAACGGTTGATTAACGTACGCATATCACCTCCTCAAAAACACATCAAGATTATCACAGTGTTCAATGCAAGTCTCGGAATGAATGGAGGACTAACAAGCAAGGAGATGATGTCTGTCAAATTTAAAAAATTGATTACAAAATGTACAAAAAAATCATATCGCTTGCAAAAAAAAATGTCTACCAGATAAAGAAAAGATTATCGATCAATTAATTAACCAAAGACTTAAAAAACATCAGTATTTATTATTTTTGCGCAAGACATATCTGAGAGTAAACCAGGTTCTTCTTTTGTATCACCTAAGATTTCTTGTTTAAATTTATTTAAGATTTTCGATTCATCAGTTTGATTAAGAGTAAAGAAAGTATTTACAAATTTTTGACGATGCTCTGATTTAATCAAACCTTGGCCAACCAAAGAACCTACAACCATACCAATACCTATAAATAAACCAACAACAGCTTTAATTAGCACTTCAGCGATTCGATATAGCCATCCATGTCCCATAATTTTGTCTGCAATTTCAATGTTTTCTTTACAAGATTTACGAAAATCAATAATTGCGGACTTTAATTCTATTTCAGTTGCTTGCAAAGTCAACGCTTCGAAAAATTTTTCCTGTTTGCTCAATAAAGTCGTATATAACCTTTCTGCCTCCATTTTAGAAGGAGTATTATCACATTTATTGAGCTCTGACTTTAGTTTTGTTAAATTATGTATAAATTGTTCTTGAATCTTCTTTTTAATATTTTCAAACTCAATAGTGGGTTGTTTTGTCCGTTGATGACGATAATACAACATATCAAAACGTACGACTTCGGGTTCTTCTCCGAACAGGATATTTTGCTCAATATATTCTTCTATGCTCTCGTCTAAATCATTTACAACGATATTGGGGCAACCCAATAACTCCGATACCCCGGGTACATCTAAACACCTTGAAACATGACCACTACCTATGAAGGCTATATATTTTCCACCATCATTAAATTCTTTATATCGCTCAAGCATTGCCATATTCATTGCACTGTAACGCTCTTTTGCGGCTTGGGTATTTCCAAGGTCACGTATTGAGTTTGTAACTCTTATGCCATAGACGGCTTCTGAATCTATCGCTACTATTCTAATTTGATGCTTTTTCGCGGTTTGAACTACAGCTGTAAAAGTAGCAGATCCTGATAAGTTACGCTCTTCATCTAAGTAGTTTAAATATAATTCTAATTCACGTGGCATTGCTGCATCGGCACCCGAATGTAAATATGCCTCGAGTAATGATTGATGGCGCTCCTGTAGTAAATGTTCCATATAAATAGTGGTAACACCTTGTGACACAAACAAGGACATATTATCAACTAAAAATTGTTTAGGGCTTTTATGTTCATGTACCTCACCAACAATCAGGCCTGTGCAGGTTGTAAAGCATTTTTTTATAAATTCTGCTTCTTTAAATCCTCTTATTTCTTCAATATCAACTTTTCTTTTTGAAGCTAAGGGTTTGGTAAACTCGGTTGACGCAATTGAAAGAATACGTTGTTTTTCAGCGCTTAAAAAATCTTTGTAATCTTCTTCTATATGCTTATCTAAAAAATATTGTAATGGGGGATCGCCGAAAAAACTCACCCCACCCAAAATAATTTTATCAAATATTTCTCCATGATGAAAAAAATCTGGAAACAATGCCGAAATTTCTTTTCGCCCATAACCTATGTCAATACGAAGTGCTTTGTCATCAAAGAAGATTAACGGGTTGGTAA
>JBIIJL010000050.1:0-16071 GCA_044233795.1 Legionella sp.
TAATTTTTTGGGTAAAATATTCCTTAACTCTAATATATCGTGCAGTATGTTCTTCAAATCTACTTAGTAATCTGTTTGCAGGTCGAGTTAGATTACACTCTTTGATAGACTCGATCACTGCTGCTTTCTTAGCCTCCTCGGCCTCTGCAGTAGACGATTCTCTTTCCCTTGCCGTGCCAAAGAACTCTATGGCAGGTACCTTCATGAGATCAGCTAATACTTTTGGCCATTTGGCTATATTTCTTCGTTCAGTACTTGCAAAAATACTAAAAGTAACTCTAAAGGGTGCTTTTTGAGGGGCTTGTAAAGCATGAATCATTTCATCTCTAGTATGCATAACCTAATTAACCTTAATGAAAAAGGTTTTTATATTTTACATAAAGATGATTTATTGGTCAACTTTTGCTGGGCAGGCCATGAGTATAACTTGGCATAAAAATTTACGGTATATTGTTATGGCTCAGCTAACTGATCTATGATCCTTGCGCTCTTCGATGTGTGATCTATGTTCCAATTTAATGGATTTTGCGTAAGTCCTGAAGAAAATGCAGCAAGCAATAACAATCGTAATAAAGAGAGATAATTGGCTGATTCAATGCTATACAATTGGGACTTGGGCGCTTGGATTGACCTATGTTAATATCACAAATTGTCTTTGTATCGGATTAACAAATGCTCAACCATTTCGTGAGGAATATCCAAAAACACCTCCATGCTCAAGACATTCGCCTAAAAAGCCCCTTATCCTTTATCGTATTAGGGCTTGCTGTCATTTTTATGTTGATCATCCTATTCAATATCATCAAGGGATTCATGATCAAACGATTCTTTGCAAACTTTGTTCCCCCTGCTGTTACCATCACAGCAGTCACCGCAAAACAACAAACATGGACCCCAACAATCTCAGCCGTTGGCAATTTTGCTGCTCTGCATGGTGTTGAAGTAACGGCAGAAACTTCTGGAAAGGTGGTTGGCATTCATTTTAACTCAGGAGAATATGTCGAAGAAGGCACACCATTGCTCGACATTGATGATAGTCCAGACCTTGCTACCCTTAAAGCCAATCAAGCAGATCTCGCTTTGCAAGAGCTCAATTATCAACGCCAAACAAGTTTAATTAAACGCGGAGCAACATCAAGTTCAGGTGTTGATGAAGCCCGGGCTAAATTATTGCAGGCAAAAGCCAATGTTGAAAAAACAGAAGCCACCATTCGACAAAAACACATCCAGGCTCCCTTCAAAGGTAGGCTTGGGATTCGTCATGTGAACTTAGGGCAGTTCATCACCCCAGGACAGACTGCCATCGTTTCTCTTCAATCGATGGATCCACTATATTTGGAATTTTATGTACCTGAACAGTATTACAAGCACTTACATATCAATCAGCCCGTGACCTTTTCTGTCGATCATTATCCACAAGTACTCTTTGAAGGTAGAATTTCTGCGTTAAACTCCAAAGTGGATTCCAATACCCACAACATTGAAGTTCAAGCAACACTTCCCAACTGTCCCATGAGCGCGCTCAAAGATCCCCTTCATTCAAAACTTATTAAAGTTACAAAACAACAAGAAGGCGGTAAGATGATAGTAGGTTGTGACAGCATGACAAACAATACGCATCACATCACATCCTTTACCTTTGTTCCTGGGATGTTTACGGCCATTAAAATTAATGAGGCCCTCATTCCCAATGTTTTAGTCATTCCAACATCGGCCATTTCATATAGCCTTTATGGCAATTCTGTTTTTGTCATTGAAAAAGACCCGAACAACAAAAAAACGCTCAAGGTTAAGCGCCGATTCGTAAGCACCGGTGAGAGCCAAGGAAATTACACTATCATCAAAAAAGGGTTGGGTAAAAATGAACAAATCGCAAGCTCAGGCGAACTCAAACTCCAAGATGGCACGCACGTCGTAATCGATAACTCAACAAAAATGCCCGATAGTGACAACCTAGAAAAATTAGGCGAATAGGCACTTAATGCATCTTCAATTCGAAAGATGTGATTCCCTTGTCATCTTGCTCAATAGCGGTTAGTTCTTCTTTGGTAATTTTCTTTCTAATGACAAGGTTATCTAAGTACTGTTTGAAACAATTTTCTAATCGACTATGGGTTAGACCAATCCTCGCAAGAAAATTGCCACTTTGGTGAGAAAGGTGTGTTTTTCTCATGACAAATGATACCGATTTAGCAATGTTGTAGTAGTCGCTTCGGGTGAAATTTGGTTGTTGCAGGGTCGCTTGTAAACTCCCAAGTAGCAGATCAAGCGCTGCCAAACGATGTGGGTTTTGATTGAAAAAGAAAAATTTATTACCTGATTTTTGATAATGCGTCTTAATGCTCTCTAATTGCTTTTTCTCTTCGATAGCATCGCTGCCCGGTGGATTTGGAAGGACATCGGCTTCTATTACGTCCTCTGCAGCCTGGTACTGCCGCAAATAGGTATCGACAAAGTCAGGGTCGACTTTTTTCTCTATCAATAAAGCATGAAAAACGGCATGATTAACACACCCTTTTTTAAACCATATTACGAGCTCTTTAAACACATCTAATTTGTTTTTTTGTTCAAAATCAGTCCAACAAATATAGGCGTTTAACTCATCCAAAAAATCACGATGACTACTCAGATTAAACAAAACAACCCACATCTGATGAAAAAAAGACAATAGCTCACGCTTGGATCTTGTACTCTCCTCCGCTTCGACTAAGGGTAGGTTGCTACGTTTATCGACAAGGTGGTTAATAACAGACGCTATTTCCGGTCGCTGTTCAGGGTCTTGTTTTAAGATCAACGTTTTTAAATTAGATGCGAAACTTCTCTTATAAGGATCGTGAAAAAGTAAATTGTTGTCTATAGACTGTGCCGTCCATGCAAATGCATATACATCACTTGCTTTTGAAAAAATCGCGCTTTTCATAGAAAGCTCTGGCGCCGCATAATTGGTAGAAAAAGGTATATAGTAAGAATCAGACCCTTTTTTGCAAGTTTCCCCTGGATTAAGTTGCACAGAACGATCCATATCAATTAAATGTGCCGTAATCTTGTATCCATCATAATCAATCAGAACGTTCTCTGGTTTAATATCACAATGAATAATATTTTGATCATGTAATATTTTGATAGCCTCTGCAATGGCTATTGCCACTGATAGTTTAAGAAAACGAGTAGTATTTTTATCTACCATCGAAAGAAAGGAGTCGTGACCGAATGAAGGGTCAAGGTAAATCTGAATAAATGAACTCAATGAGATACCTGGTATCAGGCGTTGTAATATATATTTTTTGTCAGTCGAATATCTTTTTCCCACGCTTTTTCTTTCAGTATGACCAAATAGTTCACCCATTTTTTTCATGACATCCAAATCTTGGTGGACTGTGTGATTGCGTTGGAAATCATACCTAGCTTTATCTAGAAACGAATCGATAGATTCAACCTTGAGCGCATATAATTGACCATTTTCTGCCAGTGCTCTTTTAACAGAACCAAAACCACCACGACCAATTTTTTCTTTTCTTGCTATCGCATAAATCTGGCCATTCATACGAACAAACGAGTGCAAAAGACCCCATACACCATTATTTAACCCACGATAGCGTCTTGCCTTAACAGCTTCTGGGTTATCTTCAAAATATTGTTTGGCAATCTCCCACTCTTCATTTGTCACATCGTGAATACCATATGTCATCTTTGCACTCCATCCAAAACATTAAAACCCGATCACCGGCAGCATCTGACGGGCACAAAGAGTGTCAGATTGTAGCATATGTTATACAATTAAACTTAAGACAAAATTAAGGTTAGCAAACAAAGTTTGGCTTCTTGTTTCATCACCCTACTCAAGTTATAGTTCAGCAAAAAGGAGGTCATTTCTAATCTTGCTAAATTCAAATTAATATCAACAAAACAATCAAAGTTACCGTTTTATCAGGACCACCATGACATTCACAGATTTATATATCAAACGCCCTGTTCTTGCCTCGGTCGTAAGCCTGATGATTCTACTGTTTGGTTTAAATGCCATATTTAAGATCCCGGTGCGCCAATTTCCACGCATGGAAAACACGGTGATCACTATCACCACAAATTATCCAGGTGCTGATTCAAATTTAATCTCAGGCTTTATCACCACGCCCTTAGAAAGTGCTGTTTCCAGTGCTGAAGGGATTGATTATATGACCTCTTCGAGCACCCAAGGCGTAAGTATTATCACCTTAACCCTGAAATTAAACTTCAATCCACAAATAGCATTTACTGATGTCATGAGCAAAGTACAGCAAACCATGAACCGCTTGCCCAAAGAAGCGCAATTGCCTGTGATAGTGAAAAGCTCTGATAGCTCGACTGCACTCCTCTATATCAGTCTTAATAGCGATGAGATGACACCGCAACAAATCACCGATTATGCAATGCGAGTTGTTCAACCCCAATTACAAACTGTTGAAGGTGTTGCAACTGCCGACATTCTTGGCGGTGCTACTTATTCCATGCGTGTGTTTCTAAATCCCATTAAAATGGCCGCACTTCATGTAACACCCGCGGATGTATTCCAAGCTTTGGCTGAAAATAACTTTCTCACTGCAGCAGGCAGCACCAAAGGAGAATATGTTGCATTAAATATTCGTGCAGCAACCGACCTACAAAATCTTGAGTCATTCAAAACTCTCATTGTACGAAGTACCCAACATGGGATGATTCGTCTTAAGGACATCGCACGCGTCACCCTTGGATCACAAAACTACAACTCAAGTGTATCTTTTGATGGTAAAAAAGCCGTATTTATCGGCATCACCCCAACCCCAACCGCGAACCCCCTCACAGTCATCACCGAGGTAAGGAAACTCTTTCCCAACCTTCAAAAGCAATTTCCGCCAGCCCTATCTGGCATGATTGTTTACGATGCCACTGACTTCATCAGGGCCTCTATCAAAGAAGTCGTCCGAACCATTCTTGAGGCAGCACTTATTGTTGTCGTCGTTATCTTTCTTTTTTTAGGATCAATTCGCTCGGTGTTAATTCCAGTCATCACGATCCCATTATCACTCATTGGGGTCTTTAGCTTGATGCTCTTTTTAGGTTATTCCATCAACTTACTCACCCTGCTTGCCTTGGTACTCGCGATTGGATTAGTTGTTGATGATGCTATCGTTGTGGTCGAGAACATTCACCGCCATATTGAGGAGGGCGAGTCGCCATTTAATGCCGCATTAATAGGTGCACGAGAAATTGCCACCCCCGTGATTTCAATGACCATCACGCTTGCAGCAGTCTATGCACCCATCGGCTTTATGCAAGGATTAACAGGGGTTCTTTTCAAAGAATTTGCCTTCACGCTAGCCTGTGCTGTGATCATCTCAGGCATCATTGCGCTAACCCTATCGCCTATGATGTGCAGCAAACTTTTATCAAACGATAGTAGCCGCGGACGCTTTGTCCATTATCTTGATACGCTCTTCCTTAAAATTCAACTCCGTTACAAAAGCATGCTCCATAGCGCTCTGCAAACACGTGTGCTATTACTCACAATAGCTGGCATGGTTTTAATCATGCTCCCGTACCTTTATTTGCATACAGCAGCAGAGACAGCACCTGAAGAAGACCAAGGTTTCTTTTTTGTAGTAGGCAGTGCACCACAATTTGCCACACTCAATTATATCGAACACTACACCCAACCGCTGGATACCATCTATAGGAGTTTTCCTGAAATGGGACACTATTTTATCATTAATTCAGGTCAACCCGTATCAGGGATGGTATTAAAACCATGGGACCAACGTATACGTAGTCAATTTAATTTAAAGCAACCATTACAAGATAAGCTTGATAAGATATCTGGCCTTAAATTCTTTACGGTGATTCCTCCGCCACTCCCTGGTGGCGGCAGCGGTACCCCCATTCAGTTTGTCATTAAAACCACCCATGACTTTCAAAGTTTACTCGATGTTTCCAACCGACTGGTTGAAAAAGCCCGTCATAGTGGTCTGTTTATATTCACGGACAATAGCCTGAAATTCAATCAACCAGAAATCACCTTACACATCAACCGATCGAAGGCTGCGGATCTTGGGCTCAATATGAAATCAATTGGCAGTAGTTTAACGAGCGCTCTGTCTGGCGGCTATGTCAATTTCTTTAATCTAGACGGACGAAGTTACCAAGTGATTCCACAACTTGAAAGACCATTTCGTCTAACCACTTCTCAGTTAGAACAAATTCATGTAACAACCGCTAACGGATCGATGGTGCCTTTAGCCACCTTTGTCACCCCACATGAAACTGTACGCCCTAATGCACTCTCACATTTCCAACAATTAAATTCTGCAACAATTCAAGGCGTGATGATGCCAGGCGTCACCTTAGGACAGGGCCTGCATTTTTTACAGCAAGCTGCTGATGATGTATTACCGAAAGGTTTTTCATATGACTATGCAGGTCAATCACGACAGTTTATTCTAGAAGGTAACTCTTTGGTTTTTGCCTTTTTCTTGGCAATATTGGTCGTTTTCCTTGTCCTTTCTGCTCAGTATGAGAGCTTCCGTGATCCCCTGATCATTTTGGTAAGTGTGCCAATGTCCATTTGTGGAGCCTTGATCCCTTTAAATTTAGGGCTTGCGAGCATCAATATATATACCCAGGTTGGTTTAATCACTTTAATTGGCCTTATCAGCAAGCACGCCATTTTGATCGTAAGTTTTGCTAATCAATTGCAAAGTGAACAAGGACTCTCAAAGCGCGAAGCCGTAGAACAAGCCGCAGCCATTCGCTTACGCCCTATCTTGATGACCACAGCTGCCATGGTATTTGGCGTATTACCGCTGCTTACTGCCTCAGGAGCTGGCGCTGTCAGTCGGTTTAATATAGGGTTAGTCATTTCATCAGGCATGTTGATAGGGACATGTTTTACGCTTTTCATTGTACCAACATTTTATACTTACCTAGCGAAAGATCATCGCACTCAAAGGCTTTTCGTAAGTTCAGATCAAGACGTTCCATAGCGCGCGTCTAAGTCCCGCTTTTGTAACGGTGTTGCCAGGCGCTCACCGAGCGTTTCAATATTGTTAGTCCCTACTTTACACAAGGCGGTTAAAGCCGCCAAATTAGCCTCAGCCACGCCCGGCGAGCCCACCACACCACAGCTGCCATCCCAGTTATAAATAGCGAAATCGAAACCCAACCTATTATCCTGCGAAAGTGGGAACCACGATTCACGATTACCTGATAGAAAATTACTAAACTGCAGCGACCTGGAAAAGTTCGCGCCATGAAATGGCTTGTTACCATCAAATATTTCTCCATCACAATAATGCTGAGCAACATGAGCGGGAACTAAGCGCTGAAATATGCCTAGGACGTGATGCCAATGCTCTTCTCGCATTGCTTCACCATTCAACGTACAATCAACGCCATGAGTATCTACGAATTCTTTATATTACAGCAGCATTTTGTATCGAATGCTTTCTGCCTCGGTATAGCCTGTATTAAACGCTAGTTGCAATGAATCCAACATCATATCCTACATGAGGAATGTCCATCACCCACCTCTACTTGAAATTAAAAAACTCATTAAGTTTTTAATTATACATATCGTACGATACACGATCTGTTTTTGAGAATTCATATTGGATCAAAGTAGAGTGCGTTGACAATTGCTCGCACCAGGCTACCTTCCTCGGTTTGTCGGAGACATCCAAGAGATTTCTAGATACCCTGGACACTTTAGAACATTTTCAAACACGAACTGTCACCCCCCCCTATCCTTCTAGCAAATGCAGCCCCCAAAGACGAGATAGCTCTTGAATAACTTTTTGTCCGCGTACACTGGTTCCACTTTGATCTAAAGGAGGAGAGTAGACTGCGATGGCCATTTGATTTGGAATAATTGCAAGCAGCCCACCACTTACACCACTTTTGGCTGGTACACCAATTTTAACAAACCACGTTCCACTTTTTTCATAAAGCCCATTGACGAGCATTTGTGATAACACATCTCTTGTGACTCTGGATGACACAATCTGTTTTTTAGTGATTGGATTGACGCCATTATTGGCAAGTGTTGCACCCATCAATGCTAATTGCTTGGTAGTCACCAACACTGAACATGCTTTTGTATATCTATCAAGCGCATCACGGGGATCACCCCGTAACATGCCATGAGACTTTAGTAAATGAGCAATCGCATGATTTCGAACATTGGTATCAGCTTCAGATCGATAAATTAATTGGCTTAAATAAGGTTTTCCATCGCTCATGGATTGGAACAAACTGAGTACCCGCTGCCATTTTTCATCTGAGCTCTTTCCCTTGATGAAACTCGTAGTTTGTATGGCCCCAGCATTAACAAAAGGATTTTGGGTACGATGTGGATTTTTTTCAATCGTCGTAATAGAATTAAACGAATCACCTGTCGCATCAAGTCCGATGTTATTGTAGACAACGTCTTTACCATTATCTTCCAAAGCAAGGGCGTAGGTAAATATCTTCGAAATTGATTGTAGCGAAAAGGGTAAATCTGTATCTCCAATAGAGAAAAATTCACCATCAATCGTCGCAACTGTAATCGAAAATTTACGCGGGGAAACTTTGGCAAGCTCGGGAATATAATCTGCATTTTTACCGCCAAAGTCAGTTTGATATTTTTTGTATACACTATGTAGCGTTTCTTTATAACCTTCTGGCAACAACACTTGGCAAAAAGCCAAGCACCCATAGAGCATTAAAATAATACCCAACATTACGTGATATAAATATTTCTGTTTCATACTTCAAACTCCAAATTATTCGTTTCATTGATATGAGATAAAAGAAATACTCCTGCCTTGGTTATTTTTTCCCTAAGTGCCCGCCAATTGCCTTCGTTTGGTGGGAGTTCAATTAAAATACAATCTGCAAATGAGAGATCTGCCACTCTTAACTGGTAATAAAGCTCATAGGCAGCTCTATCACTTGTTACAGGAAACACATATGACAAAGCACCTGTCTCTCGAAATGATTTTGAAAAAGTAAGTACGTAAGGCGATTGATCTTGTTGTTCTAAAATAGACAAAGCACCCTGGATATCATCTGTATAATATAATTGCTTTTCTGGCTGATAATGAGTCAACAACCCTCCCGGCGTTCGAATATCTGAGCTCCCTTTTATCAGCGGCTCAGCTGAAATAGCTACAATATCATGCTCCGCTATCATACCCTGCCGAAGGATTTGGTATTGTCCTGGCGCAACTTCATTCACAATTGTGGATTCCAAGCCAATTGCACAGCGCCCGCCATCTAAAATTAAAAAATCATCAACGGGAAAACTCTGTTGAACATGTTGGGCAGTTGTAGGACTTATTTTTCCATAAGGATTGGCAGACGGAGCAACTAATGGTTGGCCAAGCTCCATCAACAAGGCTTGCACCAAAGGGTGCCTTGGGGCTCGAATTGCAACAGTATTTTGCCCACCAGTCACCAAAGGGTGAATTGCTCTCGGCTTAACGGGAAAAACGATAGTAAGCGGTCCAGGCCAGAATGCTTTAATCAAGGCTTGTGTTTCATCACTTAAATGTTCCACCCAAGCGGTTAAATCCCAATCTGGTGCAACATGCATAATCAAAGGATGATTAAGTGGCCTATGTTTAACTTCAAAAACTTTTTTAATTGCAACTTCAGAAAATGCATTAGCAGCAAGACCATACACCGTCTCAGTAGGGATTGCGGCGATAGCGTTGTTTTGCAACCGCTCAACCACCAGAAGTAGATCGTTTGTGATATCACTCATGAACATTTGGCCTTTATGTAAATCTATAGATCCAAATTTTACCATAAATGTCGAATGTTTAGCATTACTTGAATATTGAACTCGTTTGGTATCATAGAAGATGTTTAATACACTGGGCACACGATGTTGAACACATACGTTCAAACCTACCATTTAGGAAGAGTTCTATCGAGCCATTTCGGCAAATACCAATTCCATCGATTGATGATGGTCATTGCTGCTGGCACGAGAAAGGTTCTGATTAAAAAAGCATCTACAAAAATGGCTACAGCAATTCCAAGCCCAAAGGCCTTCACCATCAAAACATCAGCAACCAAAAATGATCCACACAACACAATAACAATCAGTGCGGCGCTAGTGATAATCCGGCTACTTTTTTCAATTCCAAACACAATGCTAGTTTTGTTATTATGAGTCTCTTCATAAGCCTCTTTAATGCGAGTGAGCAGAAATACCTCATAATCCATCGAAAAACCAAATAATGCGCAAAAGATAATGACAAGTAAACTAATATCAAGCATGCCTTGGGTTTCAAAGTTGAGTAAATGATGCAGATATCCATCCTGGAACACCAAGACCAACGCCCCATAGCATGCTGCCAAACTCAGCAGATTAACAAAAATCGCCTTGATAGGCAGGATCAAGGACCGCAGTAGAATCAAGAGAATAAGATAAGTAAACACCATGATCCACAATATTGCATAAGGCAGCACATGTTTGATACCTGCGAGCACATCCCTATTACTCACAGGCGTTCCCGTGAGTGATACTTTAATTCCATGTCCTACATGGGTATTTTCTAAATCCTGGATAAGTTTTGATGTCTCCTTGGAGTTACTATGATACTTACTAACAACATCCATGACTGTCATATAATGACTCGTGGTCGTTAACAGTAGTTTTTTGATGTTGGTATCCAGCTTGGGTTTAGGCAAGTGATACATGTCAATATATTGACGTTTGTTAAGCGAGTTATTAACCGTGAGAATACCATTGAGATCCGCAATCTTCTGATTTTTTTTCAAATCCTGTACCACATCATATAATCTCGATAAATTTGGATAAGACAAGATAGCATTGCTCCTGTTTTCAAATACCATCGAAATCGGTGTTAACTCGCCCTCACTGAATTTTGCATTATAGGTGTCAAAAAATTGTCTATCTTCAGAGTGTTCAGGAAAAATACGAAAATCAGCCACGCCAAAGGTTGTGTGTAAGGACGGGTATCCAAGTGCTAACAAAACAATAAGAATAGGTACAATCACAAATAGTGGGCGTTTCACCACGCGTAAAGCTATCCAATGCCATACGTTAAAGGCTTTCATTTTGGAAAAACGAAACCCATGAATCGACAAGCGGTTGATACGATGATTAAGCACGGCAAGCACCGCAGGCAACAAAATGACAGCTGTCATCACAGAGACAACCACTGCCGTTAATCCACCCACAGCCACAGAAAACAAAATATTGATCGGAAATAATAGCAAAGCGCTTAAACTTGCAAATACCGCAGTTCCACTAAAAAAAATAGCTTTGCCAGCAGTCGCTGATGTGATGGCAACTGCTTCTTTAATTGATGATTGCTGTAACAGCTCGTCTCTAAAACGACTGATGATAAACAACGAATAATCAAGACTTAAACAAAGACCCAGTAACAACGCAATATTGAGGGTAAAAATTGACAAATCAAAGGCGTGACCAAAAAAATACAGTACGGTCAAAATTAATAATGCACAACCTCCACCCAAAATAATTGGCAACAAAGCCGCCACTAAAGATCCAAAAACGACAATTAACGTAATAATCGCAGCTGGCGTTGCAACCACATCGGCCTTTCGCAGGTCCTTTTCCGTTTGCTCGTTTACATCATCAATAAAAACAGGCTCCCCACCCAATTGCATAGTCATGCCAGTAGGTTTTTTAAGCAGCGACTCAAATGTTTTGACCATCTCACTACTGATAGGCTCAGGATTTTTAATGATGACAGCAACATAAGCTGTATGCTTATCTTTAGAAACTTGCTGCTTATTATCACTGGGTAGAAAAATGATATGCCGAAGCGGAAAATGCCCAAGCTTTGACAAAGAATAGTTTATTTTGCGATGATACTCAGGTTCAGTAGCGCGCAGCGTACGGCTACTATAAAGTATAATAAGCTTGTTCTCGTTATTAAATCCTAATTTTTTATTCACATAAGATTGTGTAATTGCACTCTTAGAGTGCTCATCAACGAAACCCGTGGTTGTAAATGGAGACAAAATATGCGCTAAAAAAGGCGCGCACAAGACAACAAGCGCTAGCCACAAGACGATAATAATCCACTTGTATTGATAGATACGCTGACCCAACCGATAAAAATGATTCTGTCGCATCTGATGTCAATCCCTATTTATTCAAACTTACTTATGCTTAGTTTAGTACAAGCAAATAAGATGTGATAACTTTCAGACATTAATGCGCATTAAACACCCTTGAAGTCTTTTTATTGTCATTTTGTCTAATTTATTATACAATGACACCATTTTTAGCGAATTCAATCACTTTTAAGAGGTTTCTTGTGGGTAAATTTACGGATCATTTTAATCGTCGCTTAGTACTAACAGACCGGAGTCGTTATCACCGTGAGCAGTATCAATCTTACATGACTGGGCCTGAATGGCGTAACGTTGAGATGGCTGAAGAATTAGGCGGCTTTTTACGTAGTGGTCGGTCATTATTTCAGTTTCCATATTTTCGACAGATTGCCGAACTTTGGAAAGTCATCTACCGATCTTTCGCGAGCGCTAGAAAACACGACTCATTTAGCAGCATTTTTTTCTCAGAATATATGATGATGGATATTTTTGTGGGCATTTTCACTACCTTTGAATTATTACCTCGTGCGATTCTATCAATATTGTTTTACCCGTTTTTTAAATCAACCAACCAAACAGTGATGCAAGATCATATCGCAAATTTTTATGAGAAATACGCTCATGATTTACAAACCATCCCCTTTTATGATCACAAATATCTAGAAATACGCGCAGATCTCATGGCAAAATACCATGCATGCAAAGAAAGAACCTGGCTAGATTGGTTAAGCTTTAAAACCCTTTCTGCTGAGCTATGGGCAAGACATTGGATTTCTAAACCATTGAGTGCCTTTTTTCACCAAGAAGACAATCAAGTACCAGCAACGACTGATATTTTAGTGAAATTTCAAGACAAAGAGCATCATACAGCTGAAGAAGCACGCACAGCATTCGAAGAAAAAATTGCACAATTAAGCGATCAATATCAAATTAATATTGTTAACGACCAACTTTATGTGAAAGAGCAGCAACCGAACAAATCCTATCTATCGGTCTATGCAAGACTTTCTGTTCCGCGCTACATGGCTTTCCCGGTTGCAGTTCATGCACTTGCTGATGAAAAGATTTTTATTAGAAAAATCGCCGGTCAAGACCACGTTCAAGTCAAATGCGTTGTTGAGGCCAAAGATAAGGTACATTTAAAACTACTCGAAGAAAAGCTTAAAGCCACTAAAAAAGTTAAGCCACTCTATACCTACGTTGATGACATTAATCCTAACCGGAGGTTCTCTTTGTTTGATGTTCCTGTTAGAAACTTGCATAAAACTATCGACCGTCTTGAAAAACATGACGAAGTAGAAGTTAAATTCATCCATAATTTTTAGAGGATAACACCATGTCGCTTTTTCAAACCCTCAGAGATTCCTTACCTCAACTTGGTCGATTCACAGCACGACCTGCCTCAATGATTGACCAATCTTACCTTGAAGAGCCTCGAGGTTTTTTAGCTAAGAGCTACAATTTTCTTAAAATACGGCTTATCTACAGCTTGCTTTTTCTACCGCTCGCCATCGTTGATCTAGGCGTATCATTTGTAGTTGGTCTGTGCTACGCATTAAGTTCTTTTTTCACCTCAGATGCCCAACAAGCACATCGCATAGAACAACAAAAAAAATATGCGACCATTTTTAGTAAAAATTTCTACGCCCTTTTAGCCTCTGTCTTTGGGCTCATCAGTCCAAAATTAATTGCTTTTTACTTCACCCCAGAAAGAAAACGCCCATCAGGAGTCCATGCTGGTGGTGGTTATCATCATCATCCTGATGCACTAATAAGCGAGCCACAAGACATTGAAGAGTTGCGAAACGCAGTCAAACAGGCGGCAACAGAGGGCTATAAAATTATGCCCATCGGTGCTGGACGCAGCCAAGGAAAGCAATTTTTGCCCGATGGCACCAAGGCTATGGTGATTGATCTTAACCATTTTAACAGCGTAGAAATTCATGTGGAAGAGAAAGTAGCCATAGTCGGTGCCGGAGCTCGCTGGTCAGACATCCAACTCAAAGCAGATCCACTAAAGCTCGCCTTAAAAGTAATGCAAGCGTCTAATGTGTTCTCTGTTGGAGGGTCTATTGGCACAAATATCCACGGCTGGGATCATATTGATGGGGTTCTATCGAACACTATACTATCCATGGATGTGATGAGTGCAGAAGGTGTTATCACAACAATCACCCCAGAAGACAAATTATTCCATCTAATCACTGGTGGTTTAGGCCTTTATGGGATTATCGTGAGCGTTAAGCTTTCTTTGACAGACAATGAGCCACTTCTTGAAAAAGGCACGGACGTTGCCCCACAGGAATATGTAAATTACTTTCACAGTACAGTTCAAAGCAATCCGAACACGCGAATGCACCTTTATCGTCTATCACTTGATCCAAGCAACCTTTTAGGCAACGGAGTTGCGGTGAGCTTTGATCTAGCCACACAAGACGCAAAACCTATGATCACAGAGCATTTATCAGTTGAAGAAAATACCGGAACTCGATTTAACCGCGTTATGATTAATTTGGCGAGACGTCTTGAATGGGTAAGAAGAAAATACTGGAACGATGAACGTAGACGTTTATTAACAAATGATGGTGTTACGATGACGACCAATGAAGTCATGCAGCCTGTCATCAATGCTATGTTTAACCCATCTATCAGTGAAGCCGAATGGCTTCAGGAATACTTTATTCCTGGTGACCAACTTGATAAATTTCTTGCTGAATTAGGCAAACTGTTAATGGATAATCAAGTGGTCTTACTGAATGCATCTGTACGTTTTGTAAGGCAACATTCAGCATCTCCTTTATCTTATGCAGAAAAAGGTGATAGATTTGCTGTGGTGTTATGTTTTAACCAGTCGTTACAAGAGACTCGTCTGATTGAAGCTAAAAAATGGTTACGAGAGTCACAAAAGCTTACTATCAAACACGGTGGTAGCTACTACCTCCCCTACCAACACGTCTCTTCACCTGAGGATTTCAAGGCATCATACCCACGCTATGAAGAAGCACAGTGTGCCAAAGCCGATGTCGATCCTACAGGTTTATTCACCAGTGGATTTTATGATAAGTACTTGGCGCGAAAATCTACCAAGATAAATCACTTTAAAGAAATCATGGCCACAGATGCAAGCAAAAAAGAATTTGCAGGCTTTCTTAACATCGTACTAAAGCGCGTTGATAGTGATAAATTTTTTACATTATTAGAAGACATTTTGAAATACAATGATTCCCATGAAGAGATCTATCAAGAGCTATGCAAGAGACTTCCTGAGATCATGCCATCAACCTTTGGCGGTCTTGGTAGAATTTTAGACTCACTATCTGCTATCAAAGAAGACTTAACAACACAAGCACAGGAATTATTACCGCAAGATTTGAAAGTCATCAATGGTTTAGTAGAAATTGGTTATCCTGGTCGTTTTGTTGCCGGATTCCACAAACATTACGAGGTCAGAGGAAAAATTGTTGCAATGTATGAAGGCCCATCGTTAACCGATTATATTCAAACTGGCTTCCCAAGACCTTATGATCAGTTTGAGAAAATTGATTACCAAAAGCCCAATCTTGCCAATTTAGCGGACAACAGTGCTGATGTTATCACCTGTTATGTAGGTTTACACCATTTTCCACCCAAGGAAATGGATGCATTTCTAAAAGATATACGCCGAGTATTACGAGAAGATGGGCATTTCCTATTGGTTGACCACGATGTGATTGATGCTAAAGCAATGAGCATGGCCCATATGGCGCACATGATTTTTAATGCCGTCAATGGCGTTTCATTAGAAGAAGAAATGAACGAATTACGTAATTTCCAACCCATGAGTTATTGGCAAGAGCGTCTTGCAGCCAACGGTCTGGATTTCGCTCCAGAAGGCCCCGAGGTTAGTATGATTCGAGAGGGCGACCCTAGCAGGAACCGTATGGTAAGCTTTGCTAAAAAAACACCTGTAGTGAGTGCTAC
>JBIIJL010000045.1:0-17687 GCA_044233795.1 Legionella sp.
GTTGTTACCAAAGAAAATACTACGATTATTGATGGTGAAGGCAAGTCAGCTGATATCAATGCACGCATTGGACAAATTCGTGCGCAAATGGAAGAAACAACTTCTGATTACGATCGTGAGAAATTGCAAGAGCGTGTTGCAAAATTAGCTGGTGGTGTTGCTGTGATCAAAGTTGGTGCAGCTACTGAAGTTGAAATGAAAGAGAAAAAAGCTCGTGTTGAAGATGCATTACATGCGACCCGTGCTGCAGTTGAAGAAGGTATTGTTGCTGGTGGTGGTGTAGCATTGATTCGTGCACAAAAAGCGCTAGACGGTTTGAAGGGAGATAACCATGATCAAAATATGGGTATCGATATTCTTCGTCGTGCTATCGAGTCACCTTTACGTCAAATCGTTGCTAATGCCGGTTACGAAGCATCAGTTATCGTTAATAAGATTGCTGAAAACAAAGGTAATTTTGGTTTCAACGCATCAACGGGTGAATATGGTGACATGGTTGAGCTTGGTATTCTTGATCCAACTAAAGTAACTCGTACTGCATTGCAAAATGCGGCATCTGTTGCAAGCTTGATGTTAACTACTGAGTGCATGGTTGCAGATCTTCCTAAGAAGGATGAGGCTGGCGCTGGTGGTGACATGGGCGGTATGGGCGGTATGGGCGGTATGGGAGGCATGGGCGGCATGATGTAAGCGCCCAAGCGTTTCAATAGTTCAAAAAAACCCGCCGATTTGGCGGGTTTTTTTTATAAAAAAAATATAGGGGCTGTTGACATTTGATCCTCCCGTCGCCGACGTGCCGCGGTTTATCCGGCGTTGTTGCAGATTTAATAAAACTGCCTTTTTAATCTGGTGATGTAAAAAAAGATTTAAATAATATGGCGTTACGAACCTAAACGGTATAACTTCTGTTCGTCGAAAAAGAGGAATTTACCAATGACTAAAAAAGTCTATAGAGTTCGTAACTGTTCGGAGTATAACAAAGGATTAGTATCTCGTGGAAGTCTTATTGTATGGTTTAATAAAGAGCATATAAGAAGTGCTGAAGGCTCCCATGGCAATCAGGCCTATTCTGATTTATTTATTCTATGTGCTTTAACGATAAGACAACTCTTTCATTTGCTGCCCTACCGAGCTACAGAAGGATTTTTACGCTCATTAATTCAACTCAGCCAATTAGAAATCCAGACGCCAAATTATAGTACTTTATGCCGTAGAGCCAAGGTTCTACAGGTGAATTTAGGAATACAACGCACAGAGAAGCCAAAGCATATTTTGATTGACTCTACCGGAGTGCAACTACTTGGGGAAAGCGAGTGGAAACGATTAAAACATGGAGAAAGCCGTTGTCAGGTATGGAAGAAGTTGCACATAGCATTAGATGGGAACTCTCTTGATATAGTGGCATTGGATGTAACGGATAGTGTGCGTCTTGATGGAAACTATTTGCCAGGACTTATCAAGAAAATTAAGGCCCCCATTAAACAAATTACAGGTGACGGGGCTTATGACAAGCAAAACTGCTATGAGTGTGCTCATGAGCGGGGAGCTAAACCTGTTTTTCCTCCCCAACATAATGCTGCAGCACAAAGAAATAAAATGAAGAAAAACCCAGCCCTTATTCCACGCGATGAGTTGATCATACGGCTTTATTCAGCGCCAGATACAAAAGAAGCACTACGTGTGTGGAAAAAAGAAAATAACTATCATCGGCGCTCATTGGTTAAAACTAACATCTCACGATTAAATTTTATTTTTGGTGATCAAATGAGCGCTCGTACGCCCGAAAATCAATTTACAGACCTTGCTATTTGATGCAGGATTATAAATAAAATGAATAAATTAGGATTACCTAAAAGTGTGGCTATTTTTTAGGCAGACCCATAAGGGGCTAGCGGAGCTCTTTATCTATGCAACAACGCCGGATAAACCGCGGCACGTCGGCAACCGGAGGATCAAATGTCAACAGCGCCTAGGTAACCTCCCTAAAGTTTATTTGCAGTTTTCTCACCATTAATCTAAGCACAGCTTTTTGCCTACATCGATCTAGCCCTCTCCCGCGCTAGGAGTTCGAGTAGTATGATAACGTCTGTGCGGGTGGGACATAGGTAACAGATTAAACCAGTCACCTGGGTAACACCTTTGCTACAAAATTAAACTAAGGTGAAAAACGGCTGCTTTCCGTGTCTAACCCAGGGTGTCTAGCATCATCGATGGTAATCATGCATTTATTGAGTGCGTATTCCAAGCCGCTCCTAAAAGATGCGGCGGTTAGTGATTTATCTCTTAAGTTGTTAGATACCAGCGCGCCCATATCTTCTAGTATGGGCGCGCTTTCGATTGCTTTGATGAGCTTGGCTGCATGTTCGACTTTTTCCTTAGTAAGTCTCTTGTTCCTAAATAACCAAGTGATTAATGAGGGTTCAAACTCTCCTTTGGCGTTAATTGAACCTCGAGAGTGAATGTATTGTTCTAAATTTGACACACAAGCTCTCTTAAGGTGATTGAAATCGATAGGAACTTTATCTAGCAGAAGTTTCTTTGCTTGAGAAACAACAGTGTTCATCAGGGCTTTTTGAGTGAGCTGTGTATCATAGGCTTTCGCACATGCTTTGATTATCCCCGTATTATTTATTAAAAAGCTAACATCATAGATATCTGGGCGTTGGGCCTGAATAAATAGCAGGGCCTTAAGTGTGTGAATACTTTCGGGATATTTCTTTGCCTCTTTGGTAAAGAAGGGTTGATACTTATCATAAAATGTATTCCATGCTTCAAGACTTGTAAGACTTTTTCTTCTTCGTTTGTCGGTAAGGTTATGGGTTTCATTTTCCAACTGTAGTGCCATGCCAATATCAATACAGACAATCTGTCCAGTAGGTGTTTTTAAGAAATTATTTCCAGCTGTTGCATCTACGATGATTCGCCCGGTGCGTGTATATATGTTGATCAATTCTCTGCTAATTTCATGATCTGATGCCTGAATCCCTTGCACAAAAGGGCATACCCATCCATGACCATATTCTGGGGAATATAGCACATAGGCTGCTGGTTGTAAGTCAGGGTTTAATTCATTCCAAAGTCGAGTAGAGCGTAGAGGGTGATCAAATTTAGCTTGTGTATCAATACCATCAGAAAATTTGCGAATTTTAAGCACCTCGCGCCCATTTTCACTTATATATGCAGTGTTGAAGCTGCCTGAACCGATCTGTTTCCATGGCATTGTATATCTCTGTATATTTAAACAACATATAGTAAGTCTATATCATCTTCATTAAGAGATTATTAAACGCCAAATGATTTAAAATAAGTCATTTTGTTGGTGGATAACTCTCTATGTTGCGTGTGCAAGCCATATCTAACAGTAAGAACTTTTTCAAAGTAACTGAAATTTAACCCTCGTAGCCGCTAAAAGGCGGGCTATCAACTGTGCGTAACAATCGCAGATCACTTTAAAAAATAAACATCCAAAATGCTAGGCACAAAATGTAAAATTAGCGCAGATTTCTAATTGCCTCCCATAGTATGATCGACTATCTTTCGGGCAAAGAGCGCAAATCGATGCACCATTTGTCGCATAACCTCAGCGCATTCAAACGGTTTTGCTATACCTGCAAGGGCTGTTTTTTGAAAATCATAACTTATGTTTTTGCGCCCTTTCTCAAGAACGTTGGGCATTAAGAGATGCTGCTCATCTTCCATAAATGAAAAATGCTCTTCTGGGAAAAAAATCACTTTGCCTGCTTCTAGCGCTGCAGTTGCGCTGTTATTCCATACTTTTTCATCGTTTTCCAATGATTTATGGATAGTATAAAGCATATCGTTCATTAAAATCTCATGGTATTGATTTCATGAGATATTAGCAAAAAATGCATATTGATTCATCTTAAGGTTGCTTCTATGCTACATAGGAACATCGAGGATATGGGGTATGTCATGATAGAAATGCAGCAGGTTATCGTGTGATTCGAATTGTATTTTCACTTAGTTTATTTTTAAGTGCAGCACTCTTGTTTATGATTCAGCTCATGGTTGCCAAGGCAATACTGCCAGTTTATGGTGGAACGCCTTTAGTATGGACTGTTTGTATGCTTTTCTTTCAGTTGCTCATGCTGGTGGGGTATTCTTATGCGTGGGGTTTAAGCAAATTTTGGGGTACGAGGTGGTGGCGCATCTTGCATCTTTGTGTATGTGTCGCGAGTTTGTTTTTTCTCCCGATGGCTTTTTGTGCGTTTAAGGGAAAAAGTCTTCCCGAGCTGAGTATTTTGATGAATTTGTTGTCAGAGCTTGGATTGCCATTATTGGTAATAGCAGCCTCAGCACCGTTACTACAATTTGCGTATAGCAAAACCAAAGCGCACCGGGCAACTGATCCTTATTTTCTTTACGTGGCAAGCAACACAGGTAGCTTGATAGCGTTGCTTTCGTATCCATGGTTGGTCGAGCGATATTTGGGACTTAAGCAACAATTTTATTATTGGAATTGTGGATACCTCTGTTATCTCGTATTGTTGCTATTGTTGTTTGGACTTGTACGTTATGAGCCTTTCATAAACAGGGCAACAGATATTGAGCCATTGTCTTTCAAGCGAAAGGCAGGTTGGATTGTGCTAAGCTTTATCCCCTGCAGCCTGATGTTGGGAGTGACTTTTTATATTTCAACAGATGTTGCAGCAACGCCCTTTCTTTGGATATTGCCCTTAGCACTCTATCTGCTCTCATTTGTGATTACTTTTGCCAAGAGGCCAATACTTACGCCCCTATGGGTCTCAAGAAATACCTTAGTGGCTTTGGTATTTCCAATCCTCGGATTTATTATTGGTGCCAATCGAGTAGAGATCATTGTTCTCATTTTGGCTAATTTACTCGGATTTTTTATGCTGGCCCTACTTTGTCATGGTGAATTGGTAAAACGCCGGCCTAGAGCGGCACAATTGACAACTTTTTATTTTTGTTTGGCGTTAGGCGGTGTTCTTGCTGGGTTATTTAATGGCCTGGTGGCTCCGAGATTGTTTTCCAGAGCGCTTGAATATCCGTTGGTCATGCTGGTTGGGCTATTGCTCATTCCTTGCGACTCCTTTGGGCGGCGGCCGAGATGGTATAGTAGTGTAATTGTGTTTGCCTTGTTACTGTTAGCATATTTGATGCGATCAGGGGCGTGGGTGCACACAAACCATGTTTTTGAAATGATAGCTCTCGTTGTCTTGGTATTATTTTCTAATCATGCTCGCGTACTTTTTATTTCCATGGCTATATTATTTGCCTATCTTTTCTTGCCTGGGCTTAGGGCGGACCCCACTTTATATCAAAACCGAAATTTTTATGGGGTGAAACAAGTCTTTGAAAGAGATAAGGTTCATGCATTGATGAGTGAAAATACCCTGCATGGTTTTCAAGTGATGGGAAGCAGAGCATCAACTGACGGTGGGATAGGCTATTATGGATCTGTATTGCCTGTGATTAGGTTTATTCAAGCAGAAAAAGAACAACCATTACATGCCATGGTGCTTGGTCTTGGAACGGGCATCATGGCTTGTCAGTTCAGGGCAGCTGATGAACTTTACTTCGTTGAAGTTGATGCACAAATGATAGATATTGCATCAAACTCGAAACTGTTTAGTTATCTTAGGGATTGTCCACCGGACGCTAAAATTATCGAGGAAGACGGGCGAATCGCTGTAGCTCAGGTGCCAGATGCTTCTCTTGAAATTTTGATCTTGGATGCATTTAGTTCAGACGCTATTCCGGTTCATTTGCTGACGAAGGAAGCTTTTGTTTTGTACCAACAAAAGTTAAAGCCAGATGGTGTAATTTTAGTAAATATCAGTAACCGTCACCTCAATGTCTTACCAGTAGTGACTGCATCAGGCAGGGCACTGGACATGATTGTCTTACATCGATTCCAGCCTCTGAGTGGGCAATTAGGACAATTTTCATCTGATTGGGCTTTATTAACTACCAATGACTCACTTGCGGGATATTTGATGGGGGGACAAGGCTGGCGTTTTGTTGCTGACTATCCTGTAAGTTTATGGACGGATGATTACTCAAACCTCGTGCCCCTATTGAAGTGAGGTCATTCTTAATATTGAGTTAATATTGATAAGTTATACTCATAATTGGTCAATAAGAAAATTAGGTCTATCTTTTATGAAAGAATTGATTGATGTGTTAGACAGTTTTTATCATGTGGATGATGGTGTTTTGCCAGCCTCGGGAAATCTTAAGTCTGATCGTGTTGCGTTTGGAAAGCACTTCTATAAAGTATTACTAGCTTATGATGATAAAAAAACTGATTTTACAACTGATTTTTTAAAAACGCCAGTCAACTCTGATCAAGCACTTATTGAGGTTGTTCGAAAAATTCTTGAAAAGCTACAAATTCCGAAGGTTCAGTGGGGGCGATATATCTATTGTCCTGTTTCTGTTCATGATGTCTTGGTTGAGCTTTCAGAGCGAGATGATCTTCATCCAGGAGATAAAGGAAGATTAACACAATTGGTATATCTTATTGATGAAAGAGTTGGTTGTGTTGTTAACTGGATTATTAGGTCTCTTAGGTCTTGAGGTATCAATTCCGCTGGGTGGGGCGAGTGTTCTTCAGCAGGTAGTGACAGCAGCGTTATTTTTCCCCGTGG
This sequence comes from Legionella sp., assembly GCA_044233795.1. GTDB lineage: Bacteria > Pseudomonadota > Gammaproteobacteria > Legionellales > Legionellaceae > JBIIJL01. The sequence continues at coordinate 6,636 of JBIIJL010000045.1, forward strand.
TGAGTTTGGGATATAGCGTTGGGGTGTTCCTGTACTCACTGTATCAAAGTATCTTTGATACAACAACACCATTATTTGAGCGAATTAGACACAATTTTTTTAATATGATTGAAGCATCTTTAAAGATTGCTGCGAACAGTATTGTGATTGCTGCGGCTGTGGTGGCTAGCCCCGTTGTTGCTATTCTGGCGGTTCTTGCTTCTGCTGTAACAGTGATTAAGGAAGCCGTAGGTCTTGCTCACTATTCTTCTCAAAATTTAGATGAGGTTGCAAAAACCTCACTGAGTATACATGACAAAGTTCGTAAAGAAATTGAACATTCTAAAAAAATAAATTCTTTAGCCATTGAGGTCGTAAGCGCAATTTTGCTTACAGCGATTACCGCGGTGTGGGTTTTTGCTCCTGCAGGCATTATGCTGATAGCGGGTGCCGTTGTTGGTATGGGTTTGGTCTATCTTGTTAAAAGCATTGCCGAACGAATGAATGAATCAACAATGAAAGCTAAACTTAAAGATAAATTTAGTAAGATTGAAGAAAATGGTCTTGTCAAAGAGCAAGAGGAACTTTTAGCTTCGTTTGAACATTTGGATGCGACTCATGAGTTAGTACCAAAACTTGTTGCTGAAGTAGATCTTGTAAGTAGTCCTGCTGCAAATGAGATAACAACCCCCCCACCAACTCCCGAAGGGATGCCTGATTCATCAATAGAAAGTAGCCGTTCTCCTTTATTTTCACCCAGGGGACTAACATTTTTTAGTCAGAGCAAGGTCATGTCACCGGATGGCGCTGATTTAGAACCGTCATTTGAGGGTAAGAAATTACGATAAGTTGCCTGGGTAAAGTAGGTCTGGGGGAGCAGTTATCAATACACGCCCTCGTATTTTAACTTTGAGTGATATTTCCGTTGCTTTCTATCCAAAATTTTCTGTCAGCTGCCCTTTTTTTGGCAAGCATCATGTCCATGAGCTCCATAGTATGTGGCACGTCATCGAGTGTTAACTGGACAAGACGACGTGTGTTAGGGTCCATAGTCGTTTCTCTCAGTTGGATAGGATTCATCTCGCCTAACCCTTTGAAGCGTTGTACATTGATTTTTGCTTTGCTAGTTTTAGAGAGTTTTGCAATGATGCGATCTTTCTCTTCGTCATCTAAAGCGTACATTACCTCTTTTCCTGCATCGATACGGTAGAGAGGGGGCATTGCGACGTATATGTGTCCGGCTATAATCAATGGTTTAAAATGTTTTAGGAAAAGGGCGCAGATCAAGGTTGCGATATGTGCGCCATCTGAGTCAGCATCAGCTAGGATACATATTTTTCCATAGCGTAAACCACTAAGATCAGATGAACCTGGATCGATACCAATTGCAACTGAAATATCATGAATTTCTTGAGATGCTAGTATTTGGGAAGAGTCAACTTCCCAAGAATTTAAGATTTTGCCTCTCAAGGGTAGGATCGCTTGAAAATCTTTACTGCGTGCCTGTTTTGCAGACCCACCCGCTGAGTCACCCTCCACCAAAAACAATTCCGCTTGACTTAAATCTTGTTGCAAACAATCTGCTAATTTCCCAGGAAGAGCCGGTCCTTGGTGAACACGTTTGCGAGCTACTTGTTTTGCTTGTTGTAAGCGTTTTTGAGCGCGTTCAATCGCAAGTGTTGCGATTGCCTCGCCAAACCCTCTATGGTGATTAAGCCACAAAGAAAAAGCATCTTTAATAACGTTGTTAACAAAAGGCGCAGTTTGTCTCGAGCTTAAGCGTTCTTTTGTTTGACCGGCAAATTGGGGCTCATTCATTTTAACAGAAAGCACATAGTGGCACGGTTCCCATAGGTCGTCTGCTGACAACTTGATACCACGCGGGATTAAGTTGCGTAATTCACAAAAGGCAAATAGTGCCTCAAAAAGGCCCGAACGAAACCCATTGACATGGGTACCTCCCTGGATAGTTGGGATGAGATTAACGTAGCTCTCGCTTAAGCTACCACTGGCGTTTGTTGACCAAGCCACAGCCCAATCGGCAGTTGCCTCTTCACTTTGATAGCTGCCGGTAAAAGGCTCTTCGGGTAGGTAGTCAGTTGGAAGAGATTGACGTAAATAATCTGCGAGGCCGTCTTCATAACACCAGGTTGTTTCCTCTTCGGTCATTTTATTGATAAAAGTCATCGATAGTCCCGGGCAAAGCACGGCCTTTGCTCGCAATACATGGGTAAGATCTTTGAGAGAAATTTTTGTGGTATCAAAATATTTGGCATTTGGCCAAAAACGGATACGAGTTCCGGTTTCGCGCTTTTTTGTTGACCCTGTTTCTTTCAGTTCGGATTGTTTGTCTCCATTGGCAAACGACATTTCATATACAAGACCATTGCGTTTAATAAAGACATCGAGGCGCTCAGAGAGGGCATTGACCACCGAAACCCCAACGCCATGTAATCCGCCTGAGAAATGATAATTTTTATCAGAAAATTTAGCGCCCGCATGTAGGCGTGTCATGATTACTTCGACGCCACTTAAGGCTAATTGAGGGTGAAGGTCTATTGGCATACCACGTCCATTGTCTTCAACTTCAATTGAGTGGTCTTGATGAAGGGTCACCACAATATGGCTTGCAAACCCTGCAATCACTTCATCGACACTATTGTCAATCACCTCTTGTGCGAGGTGATTGGGTCTTGTGGTGTCAGTATACATTCCTGGTCGGCGTTGAACAGGTTCAAGTCCGCTTAAAACTTCAATGGCTTCTGCTGTGTAATTGTTTGGCATACAAGTTGTCTCAATTCACCAAATACTAGCAGTCTAACATGATGAATGGTCGTGCGGCCAATGAGGCTTGTTAGCATTTGAAAAATATCCTCAATATTTTTTTTTCTTTGCCGATAGCACTTTTATTGCAACATCAATTTATAACAGCGGGGATATCATGTTAAATCAAAACGAAGCAACACAGGATTTTGCAATTGGGGCATATGTTCAATCGAGTGTTTCAGATCAATATTTGTATCATCTAAATATCAGACCTAATGCGCAAGTTTTAGATGTTGGCTGCGGGGATGGTTCTTATAGTACAAAAATTAGTGAAAGAATTCCTGAAGGTATACTGATTGGTATTGATAAATCAGAAAATATATTGAGTCTTGCTAAAGAAAAAAATACTCGCTATTACAATTTTACCGCACACAATATAGATGTTTTGGATCTTGATTATAAAGAGCAATTTGATTACATCACTTCTTTTTGGTGTTTACATTGGTGCAATAATCTTCAAAAAGCGTATACAAATATTTATCAAGCACTTAAAAAAGGTGGTCAATTAATTACTGTTTTACCCACGGGGCAGGATGATTTTGTGAATAGTTTTGGTGTGGTAAAATCAGCTGATCAATTCCCTTGTTTACGGGAATTTAAAACGCCTCTCCATTATCGGAAACTTACAAAATTGAAAAGTATTTTAAAAAGCTTGCCATTTGATGAGGCTGAAGTCAGAGAAGAAGAGCATGTCATCACTTTGCCCTCAATCGACTATTTCAGATTATTTGTGAATAGCCTTGGTATTTTTCAAGGTCGGGTACCAGCAGATAACATTCAACCGTTGAATGACGCGTTGGTAGCCGCTTACGACAAGGATTGTCATTTAAAATATGAAGGAAAGTACCTGTTTCATCTACAAGTTCACATCGTGACGGCTAGGAAATAGGCGCTAGTTAATGTCCCTAACGTTTCTTACCCTTAATTTGACTGAGCGCAGAGTAAGGGTGAGAAACGTTAGGCGAGTTACTTGGTTTATTCAACAACGATTTTAGGAAATCTATCAGTGTAATTCAATGGCATATTGCTAAGTTCGATAGCGACGTTCATGGCAGTTTTTATAAATGACGGGGTAATGTCATTTTCGTCTTGCAAGGCAGTGGGCGTGCCATTATCGGCATGGGCTACAATTCGGCTATCAAGTGGCAACTGGCCAAGCAAGGTAGTTTCGTAAGTTTTACATAGTGTTTCTGCACCACCATGACTAAAAATCGTATCAACATGCCCGCATTGGCTGCAAACATGTGAGCACATGTTTTCAATCATACCTAGCACATGAATGTTGGTTTTCATAAACATTTTAAGGGCTTTCTCAGCATCTAGCGTTGCTACTGTTTGAGGAGTGGTGACAATAATTGCTGCGGTTAAGGGAATTTTTTGTACAAGACTTAGTTGAATATCTCCTGTGCCTGGGGGTAAATCGATGAATAAATAATCAAGCTCTTCCCACGCAGTAATGTCTATCATTTGTAATAAAGATTTTGCAAGCATAGGACCACGCCATATCAAAGCAGGTTCTCCTTCAGTAAGATATCCTATCGACATTGCTTGAATACCATGGGCACGAGCAGGTAAATATTTTTCCCCACTGATTTCAGGAGGTTCGGCATGACCTAGCATCAATGGAATACTTGGGCCATAGATGTCTGCATCTAATATGCCAACGCGCGCACCGGCTCGCGCAAGTGCTGTGGCTAAATTAACGGTGACTGTTGATTTTCCTACTCCACCCTTACCTGAAGCTATTGCTATCGTATTTTTAACCCCACGCAATCCTTTCCCAGTTAATTGGGTGCGATGTGCTTTGATGAAGCTTTCGAGATTCACAGAGATATCAAATGCTGGTAGTGCTGCTTCAAGGTTTTTTTTCAGCACTGGCAGTAGTGTGGACTGTATAAATTGATAAGGGAAACCTGCTTGTAAGTTGATGGAGAGCGTTGCCCCCTCAATCGATATACTTGCTTTAATTCCCAATTGGTTCGGTGTTTTTTTAAGCAGTGTATCTTCTGTTTGATCTAAAATATAGCTTACGATAGTTTCTGTGCTCATTGTGTTGCATACTCCCAGGTGATCCAATGATTGTTTGCCAGATAATATAGCCCGCAGTGAATGACATGCTCACTATTATTGGCAAAATGTTCGGCATACTTCATGACTTGATGTCGGTGTTCTAAGGTTTTCAGAGGGTCATCACTGCCTGTTTTAAAGTCAATGATCCATCGTTTTTCTCCTTCACAAAAAACTCTGTCGATGATGTATGTTTTGATAAGTTGTTGCTCTTTGACCAAGAATTCATATTCATTTCGTTCATCTTGATGCGATTCTATGATCCATTGTGCGATAGGATCTGCAAAAAATCGATTAAATTGTTGTTTCAGCAGAGACAGTGCATCTTTAAGCTCGCGCTCGCTAAAACCTTGGATTTTTAAATGATGTTCAGCAAGCTGCCAGGGTAGATCTGATGCATCTTGAGGATGCGTTAGAGAAATCCACTCAAGTAACTCGTGTGCAACGATGCCAATGAGCCGTTTAGAAGACTCACCTATGTCGAGTGGGGTTAAGTTGAGTATTTCTTCATCAAAGTTGGGCTCTTTCTGATACCAGGTAATGGGTAGTTGATAGAGTGTTGGCAGGGTGGATGTGAGCATTTGGTCTTCAAGATTGTCTGATGGATGTTCGATAAAAGGAACCTTTTGTAACAAATGCCGACATGATCCAGGGTTTCCTTTGTTGCTGTGATCGAAAAGATAGAGGCGCTGTTTTGCCCGCGTTGCTGCAACGTAGAGTAATCGTTGCAACTCATAATGGTCTTTTAGTGCGTTCAATTGCCCAAGGTAGTTATACAGCAGGCAGGTTTCCTCGTGAAGGGCTTTGATAGGTGATAGGAGCAACAATTCTCCATGTGTTTCAGTCGGTAAAGCAAGCCATCTCATGAGAGGGGTATCTTGCTGGGCGCTTTTTGTCGATAATCCTGGTAAAAATACACAATCAAATTCCAATCCTTTGGCACGGTGGATGGTCATGATTTGAAGTTTAGCCGGGGTGACGTTTTTGGAATAGAGACGATTAAGCTCTTTAGTGAATGCTGCTAGGTCATTGATAAGGCCCGCATGCTCAAAACGTTCAAGTAAATGCCAAAATTGATCTAGATCATCTTGTTCTGGGCCATCTAACGTATATTCTAAATGGAGTGCTTTGAGTGTATCGATAATCCAATTTACCAGAGGGTATTGATGTCTTAAAGTTAAAGCGTGGTTTAGTACTTTGAAAATAAAACCTGCGCGAAGGTGACCCTCAGTACTAAGATTTGGAATGTCCTTGAGATTTTTTAGTGCTTCATAAATGGTGTTAGGTTTTGAATATTCTGCAATAGCGAGTAAATCTGCCATTGCTAACCCACACCAGGGACTTCTAAGTAATGCGAGCCAGGATAAGCGATTAGCAGGATAAAGGAGTGCTTTAGTCAATGACCATACGTCTTGAAGGTGGGGAAGACTGCCTAATAAATCAATGTCGACCCCTTGAAAAGGCACATGTGCGCGGTGTAACTCACGGATTATAAAAAAAAGCTGAGCCCTTGAACGAACCAGAATGGCAATATCATCTTCTGGAAATTGTGTTAATTCATCTTTAACATAGCTGACTAGGGCTTGAGCTTCTTTGACCTTATCTTGGTATAAGAGCGCTTTAATGAAAGTGGTGCTGCAATCTGTTTTAACATGGTTGGAAGGATGGTATTTTACAGCACCTGATTCGATATCATCTGTGGCTGGGAAAATATATTTAAAATGTTCATTAACCCAATTGACGATGGTTTTACTTGAACGAAAATTTGAGCGTAGTGCTAAGGGGGTTAGTAGGCAGGGACCAATGCCGTGTTCTTTTGCTCGAAGGAATAATCCAACTTCTGCTGCCCGAAATCGATAAATCGATTGCATGGGATCGCCCACAACAAAAAGCGATTTTTGCTCCAGTGGTCCCCAGCCCTGAACGATGCGACTGATGAGTTCAAATTGTTGAATGGACGTATCTTGAAATTCATCGATCAATAGATGATGAATACTGTTATCAATGTAAAGAGCGAGTTCTGTTGGGTTGTCTTCAGTACCCAGTGCATCCAGCGCTTGTTGGGCAATTGCGGTAAAATCAACTTCATTTTGCTCCATGAAAGTGATTTCGAGGTAGGCCGCCAGCAAGGGGAGTATGCTAAATAATGCTTGGAGTACCTCCCACTGCATCTCATCATAGTGTGCAAGTGGCAGGCGCTTGATGCGCAATAAAGCCTCTAAAAACTCAGGTGTATTATCTAAAATGTCCAATAGTGCTTTGCTCTGAGTTTTGAGCAGTTGATATTGCTCATCATCACAAGTACCACGTTTTAAGCCAACATGATGATCAAACGCTTTACGAAGGGTGTTTTGTGAGGTGAGCAATGTGCTCGAAATAGCGTTAATTATTTCATGGTCTAGTGTTTCAAAACCAGGCCAGTCAAGGCATGTTCTGTGAGATTGATTGATAGCCCAAAGCTGTTTTAAGAGATTTGGAAGATGAGTCATGCAATCTTTGGGAATACTTGATTTAAATCTATCTATCTCATGTTGTATTATCAATGAGAGTGCTTTTTCATAGATTTTTTTATCCTGGCCGCGTGCTTGGTGAAAAAAGGCCAACCATTGGTCGCGTTTGGCGAGTAAATCACTTAATAATTCGAGCAACAGGTCTTGACGATTATCAACATGCATCAATAACTTTTTAATGGCTAGCTGATATGAGGGATGCGTAACTGCAAAATCAATGCATGCTCTAGATGCATTGAGATAGTGAAGTCGCGGCTCTTTAGCAATATTGGCAAAGGTAATATTCTTATCAAATAGTGGGATTGAGCGAGTTAGCGATTGACAGAGCGCATCAATGGTTATGATTCGCAGTCGATTGGGTTGTTGTAGAAGTTGCCAATGGTGAATATTGTCTTGCTCTAGAGCGAGCGTTGCGAATTGGAACGTGAGCTGTTGATGTGTTGAGTTTGGGGTTTCACCATTTGCACAAGCAAATAGTGCTTTAAAAATACGCTCCCGCATTTCGCTTGCGGCTTTTCGGGTGAACGTCAACGCCACAATTTGTTCAGGTGCTTTTACCGTACCAAGTAACCTCAAAAAACGTTGGGTGAGGATCTCTGTTTTTCCTGAGCCTGCTGGTGCTTCTACAATGTAGGAGCACTGCGGGTCGGTGGCGAGCAGGCGCTCGGTGCTGTCAATAAGCATAGGAGGGGCTCAAATCACTAATTCTTCTGCAGGTTCCCGTAAATTATAAGACGAGCTCATGCAATGACCATAAGCCCCTGCGTTTGCGATGAGGATGATATCGTTTTCGAAACTCATGGGTAGGGGCCTATCATAGCCCAAGGTATCACTTGATTCGCAAATGGGGCCTACGATATGAGCGAAACGTGTTTTTTCATCATTTAATCGGGTTAAATTGACAATATCATGATAAGCCCCATACAGTGCTGGGCGAATCAAGGAGTTCATGCCAGTTTCAATGCCGATGAAATGTACTTTTCCTTTGTGTTTTTGTTGTGTAACTTTAGCTAAAATAACACCACTTTCTGCAACAAAAAATCGACCAGGCTCTAACCAGAAGGATAGCTTTGGAAAACGCGATTTTACGGCCTGCAAAGAGGTGTCGAATGCCTTAAGATCTAAGGGGTGCTGACCAGGTTTTTCAACGACGCCTAAACCACCGCCTAAATTAATGATTCGGACATCTGGAAAGCGGGTGGTTTCTTGAGCCAACATCAAGGCTGTTTGTGACCAGAGCTCAAGCGATAATATGCCGCTGCCTGAATGGGCGTGAAGCCCAATGACTTTGATCTGGTGTTGTTGAGTAATGGTTGCAACTTGCTCGAGATTCTCTTGGGTGATACCAAATTTCGACTCATTACCTCCTGTACAGACAAATTTATGATGGCCAGCCCCACAACCCGGGTCAATACGTAAGATAATTGACAGGCCTTGCATCATCATAGGCCATTGCTCTAGGGGGTAAAGACTATCGATGGTGACATAACAGCCTTTGTTGAATGCGTATTCGTATTCTGCTTTTGCCGCGAAATTTGGCGTGAATAAGACCCGTTTTGGATCGATATTTGGGAATAATTTGAATATACAGGAGAGCTCTTCTATAGACACACACTCAAAAGATAAATTTTTCTTAAAAAATATCTTTAGAATATCAGGATGTGGGTTCGCTTTCATCGCATAAAAAAGTTGATCAATTGCATTTACAGCTAATAACTCAGAAGCTTTTTGCTCTAGAGTTTTATGGTGGTATATATAGCAAGGAGAATGCTTTTCGGCGAGATCTAATAAGGTGCTTCGTTCTGTTTCCCACCAAGGAATTTTTCTTTCGGTACGACTGCCGAACTCTTCATCAAAGCTCTTGGAATAGTAAAAACTTTGAGGATTATTTTCAATGAGCAGATGGTGTAGCTCTTGGCATAATTTATCAGCTTGGGATTCATCAACGACAAACGTTAAATTGAGGTCATTTGAGGCTAACGACATCAGATAAACTTGCTTGGCCTCAAAGACTTCTAACGTTGGTCCTAATTGAGGAAGAACCGTACGAATATGATGTCCCACGAGACTTACTGCACTACAAGGTTCTATGATTTTAGCGCGGCCAAGACAATTGAGATCTTTAAGGAGGGCATCTAAAGCTAATCTATTGTGAAGTTTAGTATTGTTGTCTAGTGAAAAAGTAACATTAAATTCAGATGAGGAGAGGAGGTCAACTGAAAACCCATGATCTTTAATAGTTGAAAAGATATCAGCTAGAAAACCAACTTGTTGCCACATATTTAAACTATCTATAGAGATAAGGGTGATACTGTGTTTGACCAAGATAGATTTGATAGGTGGAGCAACATCGTCTGTTTCGTTGGTAATCAGGGTGCCTGAATGTTCCGGCATGGAGGTGAGTTTGACGATCATGGGGATGCCGGATTTTCTCACTGGTGGAAGACAATTAGGATGTAGCACCTTGGCGCCCATAGACGCAATTTCCTGCGCCTCATTGTAATTGAGTTGTTTGAGTAGGCGAGCATGTGGTAACTGGTGAGGATTTGCCGTGTATATTCCTGGCACGTCGGTCCATATTTCACAAACACTGGTTTCAAGGATAGATGCCAAAAGTGCGGCCGTAGTGTCAGAGCCACCACGCCCTAGTAACACAGTTTCGCCATCAGGATTCCTCGCAAAGAAACCTTGGGTGATGATAGCTTCATAGCCGCTGTCTTGAAGGCGCAAAGAAAGCTCAGGGTTTCTTTCAATGTTACAGCGAGCTTGAAGAAAATTGGTATTCCCACCATTATGAACAGGTGCAGAGATTAAGGCCTCGCGTACGTCAAACCATAAGCATTTGATTCCTTGTTTAACCAAAAATGCATGACCTAGACGAGTCATCATCAACTCGCCAAGACTTAAGATTTGTGCATGTGTTTTTGCAGGGGCTTCTCGAAGCAATGCAATGCCCATGAGCCATTGTTTGAGCTGTGTAAGGTCATTTTCAATCAGTTGAGCTTCAACCTCTAAAGCTGTAGCAAGTTTTAAATAGTTGTTCGCTAAATTTTCTTGAATTGAATGATGCTCATCTAGTAATGCGGCCTCGATCATTTTTTCTAATTGGTTGGAAGCATCTGATAAAGCCGAACAAACAATGATAGGTTGAGCGCCGTCACTCAAATGATGTTTTGTAATCTGAGTGATGTAGTCCCAATTTTGACGTGAAGATACACTGGTACCGCCAAATTTAGTGATGCGTTGTTGCATGATATTTTCCGTTCAAAATTAATACACATTAGCATGAAGTGAACTTAAGATACAAGGGGGTGTGGGGTGTTTTTCTTTCTACCTTGAGTCATCGTTTGAAGAGTTGAGAAGTGCAAGGTTGTCGAGTAGTATGTGGGCTTATGAAAGTGTAGGGAGACAGTTTTAATGATCAAAAACACTAGGGATAGTCATTGAGTAAGTTCTTTACAACAAGCACAGCTTTATTGTGCATTCTTATTGCTTTTGCCAGAGTTGGTGAAGTGGTTGGTGCTTCTAACAATGCATCAGGCAATTTAGCTTCTGAAATAATTCCTACCGAATTAAAGCTCAAAAAACTGGAGCGACGGTTGCATCTTCTCGAGCAACAACAAAAATCGCGGGTACGCCAGTCAAATCCAGTAAAACAAACACCGAGTTG
>JBIIJL010000071.1:0-9678 GCA_044233795.1 Legionella sp.
CGCAAGCTTATTGGTTTATAGGTGCTTTTGGATTAATTGGGGAATGGACACAGACAAGCCAGTCAGTCACCGAGTTTGAGGATACCGATACGCCAGGTCGTCTTATTCCACGAGTAAAACAAAAAAACACAGCTGGGATGTTTTCATTTTCTTATAATTTGACAGGTGAACACAGTGATTTTAACAAGTATATTACTCCGAATAAGCCCTTTAGTATCTTGAGTCGAGATTCTTGGGGTGCATTCCAGCTGGTTACTCGTTATACCTGGCTTAATATGGACCCTAGTATTTTTAGCGAGCATGTCAAGGTAGATGGGCAAACTGTCTACCCATTTGCTGATCCTCGTATTTCTATACAACATGCTCAAACCTGGGGTATTGGTTTGAATTGGTTTTTGAGTGAATTTATTAGAATTTCAACTGAATATAGTCGAACCAAGTTTGTAGGAGGTTGCTCAACAGGCGCGATATCAGCTTTGATAACCCCAGGTTGCTTAACCGCTGGACTCGCCGCAACTGCATCAACAAGCCGAGTAATCAATAGACCAGACGAACAAGTGGTTTTTCAGCGTTTTGAAATCAGATATTAGCGCGTGTTGCTCCTCTGGCCTCACTGCCACGGTTTGCTTCTGAATCTGATACACTGCTATGGAATTATTAGATCAAATTGTCCAAATATTAGGAGTCATCTAAGATGTGCTCAAGATAAACGGACAATCCCAGGCAAGCAGGCCAGGGGGCGACAGCACTCCCTAATTATTGATAAATTCTTGTTGCTTTGCATGGCGTTTCATTTATCATCGCTTCAGCGATTGGGCAACAAAAAAATTTAGTGAAGGAGCGCTTGTGAATCGTATGCAAATACCAGTGAGAAAATTGGCTTGCCTTTCCGTGATAGCATTAATGCATGAGACACTTTATGCAGGTGGTTTTTCGCTCTACACCGAAAGCAGTGCTGTGGCCATTGGTAACTATGCGGCAGGTATTGCTGCTGAAGGGTATGATGCATCGATAGGTTGGTACAATCCAGCAGGTTTGGTGCTTATCAAAGATCAACAGATCCTTCTTGGTGGTGTAGGTGTCCTACCCAGTGCTAAGTTAACGGGTATAAGCACATATTCAACGATTAACCCAGCCGGTGGCGATCCCTTTACTCCCTATACGGAATCATTTAATAGTTTACAAGGGGCCAAAAATGCAGTTGTTCCTTCGCTTCACTATGCACAACCGTTAGGAGAGAGTGCGGTTTTTGGTTTGAGCATTGTTTCACCTTTTGGTTTATCAACTGATTATGATCTAAGATCTCCTGTTCGATATGCAGCTACCTGGAGTCAGCTCCAAACGTTAAATCTTTCACCTGAACTTGGCGGAAAATTAACCGATAATTTTTCAATAGGAGGAGGAATCGACTTCCAATATGCCAACGTTAAATTCAATCGCATGCTGGGCTCACCTTCGCTCACCTCATCTTTTGGATTTTCACCTTCAGTCCTTGACTCACAGAGCTATAATACTGGAGACTCATTTGCCGTAGGGTTTCATGCCGGATTGATGTTGATGTTTAATGATGAGCACACGAGATGTGGTTTGAATTATCAATCACATATGAATCATCAATTTAGGGGCCATAGCATCCTGACAGGACCATTGGCAGATCAAACTTTAAGCTTGTCTAACCCTGAAGAGCAAAATAATCCTAAAGCTACTTATACAAGTGATAATCTCACTAGTAATTACATATCTTTGCCAAATATAGTAACGCTGAGTGCTTACCAAGATCTTACTCATCAATGGGCATTGCTAGGTTCGATTGTCTTTAGTGGCTGGAGCTCATTTCAATCGATTCAGCTTAATAATGTAGCGGCGTATTCGATTGACCAAGACACAGATCTTGTAGTACCTGCACAAGCCAACTCTACTACACCAGAAGATTACCGCGATACCTGGCGCTTTGCCTTGGGCGCTAATTATCGGGTGAATGATCAATGGTTGCTTCGTATGGGCGGTGGCTATGATCAAACACCAACTGTTTTTGCTGAAAGAGATGTGCGTTTACCGGATGCTAATCGCTGGGCTATCTCGATTGGCGCCCATTATCAAATGCTATATAACTTAGGACTTGATGCAGGGTTTACTTATTTATTTGCTAATAGGACTGCTGATATTAATAATACTACAGCGATCGGCGCACTATCGACCTACAATGTAAATGCTTCTGCCAAGGTCAATGCGAAGTTAATCGGGCTGCAAGTTGTCTGGCTCATGGATACTAAAAAACCCTAATCTTAGGATTAGGCAGAAGCCCCACGTTAGGGGCTTTTTTTAGTCTTGGTTTAACGTACATTCTGCAGGACCATTTACAGTCACGCTATAACCGTTGGCATGGATGTATTTTGGAGTAATTTCACCTGTTGCCATATCAATACTGACATATCCAAGCTCGATCATGTTCGAGGTATTGGTGGCCATTTTAATGAGTGCTGAGCATTTGCCATCGGTGATATGCCCAAAGCATGCCATTTTAACAGCAGTCCAAAAGACTTTACCGTCACTATGTGGGTGGGTCGGGTGTTGAGATGGGATAGTTCCTGCAACAAAAGCATTGGATTCAACATCAGTCAAATTGTGGGTAATCAGTTGTCTTGGGGTGGCTAAAGCACATCCTGTAAAAAGGCTAAGCGCTAAAGCTGCTATCGTATGCATCGGTTGTTTCATAGTGATTTTCTCCAAAAATATGCTCATTTAATTCCTTGAATGTCGCATAGGATACCTCTTTATGGGAATGGTTGCCAATTTACTGGGTTAAATTCACCTGCTATAGTTAGTTATCTAACGGTTATGTTAGATGTCGGTTGTTGTTTAACTCATTAATAAGGAAATAAAAATGAAAAAATTCTTGGCTGCGGTTTTAAGTGCTTCTTTTATGATGTTGGCAGGTGCTGCGTTTGCTGATAATCTGGGAAAGAAATGTTATCAAATTTGTAGCTCGGGTAAAGAGGGCTGTATTTGTAAAGATACATCAGGTGGGTCGCCAAAGTGTCATACAAAAGTCTCATGCCATCGAGGTACCGAGAATTGCATATGCAACCAATAATAACTACTTAACTTTTCATATTCATCGGTGCGCTGGTTGCGCTACAATGCCACCTGCCACCGAGAGCTTTAATTAACGGCAATTAGCGTCTGATTTTGATAGATATCAGTTTAAGCTCCTGAGGAAGCGCTGAATTTTCTGGACCAACCACATTTAAAAACCTAGCAGCGCCTCCTTGATACAAGCGATGAGTTGACACCATGCGCGTAGTGCCGATATCACTGCATGCTTTGATATTATGTTCTGATGGAGAGTAACTGATGTTCTACCTCTTGAAATGCTGTTAATGCCCTTTGTTTATAGGTATTAATGGCAGGATAAAAGCTTGACATGGTGTGTAAAGCGCTTGGTTAATGTAAACTCGCATGATTGTTTTTAGTAAGATTCTCATATCAAAATGAGATATAATCACCGCTCTTTATAAACAGGTTGTACTATGAAAAGGCATGAGTTTCATTTTGAGTTACCTAATGAGTTAATTGCTCAGTATCCTCTTAAAGAACGCAGTGATTCGCGTTTGTTAGTTTATGACAGTATAAAATCTAATACTGAGCATCGATTTTTTAATGAGCTTGATGGGTTGCTTACGAAAGGTGATCTGTTAGTGATGAACAATAGTAAAGTCATGCCTGCGCGGGTGTTTGGCTTCAAAGAATCCGGTGGTAAGGTCGAACTGTTGGTTGAGCGAATTCTTGATAGTCATACGTTTTGGGCGCACATCAAGGCGAGCAAGTCGCCAAAGCCTGATACGCTGATTCATCTTAGTGAATGCTGGCAGGTGACAGTCCTTAATAAAGAAGATGCCCTTTATCTTTGTAAAGTGAATGGCGATGTGCGTGAAGTGCTGGAAGAGGTTGGGCATGTACCCTTGCCGCCTTATATCACTCGACAAGATGAGGCGCTCGATTTAAATCGTTACCAAACGGTATACGCACAACATCTTGGTTCTGTTGCAGCGCCGACTGCAGGGCTTCATTTTGATGAGGTGATATTGCAACGCCTGATGCAAAAAGGGGTTAATATTGCTTACACGACCTTGCATGTTGGCGCAGGTACCTTCCAGCCTGTTCGTTCAGATGATATCCGAGATCATAACATGCATCGAGAGTGGTATACTGTTGATGGCTCGGTGTGTCAGGCCGTTAAAAAGGCTAAGGCTAATGGACATCGGGTGATCGCAGTAGGCACTACAGCTTTGCGGTGTTTAGAAAGTGCTGCTTTGGGTGGGGAGCTAGAACCTTGCCAGCGCGAAACTGATATTTTTATTTACCCAGGATTTACTTTTAAAGTATGCGATGGATTGATTACAAATTTTCATCTTCCAGAATCAACGCTCTTGATGTTAGTGTCAGCGTTTATTGGTCATCGAGAGGCTATGGCGCTCTATGAGCTAGCTATCAAAGAGCGTTATCGGTTTTTTAGCTATGGGGATGCAAGTTTTTTGCTAGGAGGTGTAAGCCATGGAGTCAAGCACGGCGTTGAATGAATATCAAGGTTGGCTACCCATTCTGACCTCGCTTGCTGGAAATACGTTAACTGAAAGCAATTGGTCTAGTGCTTTGGTTGATGCTGCATGTTTTCGTTTAGACGCGCTATTGATGAAGCCTGGTATGGCGTTTTTAAAACAATTGCAGAGTTTCAAGCGCTTTTCAGGTTGGACGCGTACCTGGGTGCTCAATGCGTCTTTGCTTAAGGTGCGCGAACAAGATAGGTATGAGGTACGGAGTATTTACGATGGGAGGTTATGCCAGTATTCCTCTTTAGACGTGTTAGAAATTATCAGAAACCTAAAACCACATGGCGTGGTTTTGCCTCAAGGTCTCTGGATTTCTCACCAAAAAGCATGCGAAGCGCTTCAAGAATTATTAACCATATATGTACCAGCAACAGATCTTCAACAAAAACAAGAATACCATGGTCATGGTGTGTATGTTGATTTTGCATCGATGGGCAGCGAGGCTTTTTTTCTTAGTTCCCGCGATGCTTATCGCAGTCACCGCTTCTATATTGCAGGCATGATTGATTTGACAGAGATGCAAAAATTTCTATCTTTAGGCGATGTGATCATTGAATCTGATTTACCTGCACAGCAGGCGATTTTAGGACAGGTTTATTCTCAAAAAGGGATCGTAAACTTAAAAGAGCCCGATATGGCACTTTCATTCGCACCAATTGATGCTGATTGTAGTTGCCCTACTTGCAAACAAAAATTCACTCGAAGTTATTTTCACCATTTACTAGAGCATACTCCTCTGTTGTGTCAACGTTTTTTGATTCAGCACAATGTTCACTATGTTCGAGTAACTGCTTAGGGTGTAGTTTCTCCGCCGGGATTGACTCGGCGCCCTAGCGATTTGAAAGAAAACGAGATTTGTTCATTTACGACAGATTCAAATCACTATATGATGTCACGCGAACCTAACGGGGAAAATCCTCGAGGTATATTTGATGTGTATCGTTTAAGGAGAGCATGATGACCTTTTTTATGAGTGATGCGATGGCTGCTGGACTCCCGGCGTCAGGTGTGCAGTCTGATGGGACTTTCTCATTGATAATGATCGCTGCTATTTTTATTTTGTTTTATTTTATGCTGATTCGCCCGCAAAATAAACGTGCAAAAGAGCACCAAGCGCTTGTCAGTAAGATCAAAAAAGGTGATGAAATCATTACCACAAGTGGCATACTCGCTAAAGTTTCAGGTATTGATGAGCAATATATTAAGGCTATTATTGCTGAAGGAATTGAAGTGAGTTTTCAGCGTAACGCTATTAGTAGTGTTTTGCCTAAGGGCACCTTGAAATCCTTGTAAGTTATTCGCTGGAATTTGTAAATGCAAAATAAATATCCGCTTTGGAAAAATCTGTTGTTGATAGCCATCGTTCTTGTTGGGCTTTTATATGTGATACCGAATTTGTATCCTGAGTATCCAATTGTTCAAGTTTCTTCTGAATCAACTTTCGATGCTGCATCACTTGAAACTCAAATCAAGACCTTGCTTAATAGCGCAAAAATTCCCTACCGCGCGGTAATGGTGGGTGAGGACCGAATTGAAATTCGCTTCACAACCACAGACACGCAATTGCTCGCACGTGACGTGATTAAAAATGGGTTAAGCAAAGATTATACGATAGCTCTCAATCTTGCTCCATCAACCCCGAGTTGGCTTGCCAAAATACATGCTGAGCCGATGAAGCAAGGGTTAGATTTACGCGGTGGAGTTCACTTCCTCCTCGAAGTCGATATTGACAGTGTTATTAATCGTCGCTATGAAGGGATGATGAAAAGTATCGGTCAAGATCTTCGCGAAGCAGGAATTCGCTATAATGGCATTCGCTATATCAACGAGAAAGGCATCAATGTTAGATTTCGTGAACCTCAGGGCATGGAAGATGCTTTGGTTGAGCTGAAAGATAAAATGCCAAGCCTACTGTATACAAAGGTCTCCTCTGGTTTGGATGTGTTGGTTGCTTTGTCACCTGCTGAACTTAATAATATACGCCAGAATACTGTTGATCAAACAATGAGCATTTTGAGAAATCGTGTGAATGAGCTCGGTGTTGGCGAAGCAGTTGTTCAGCAACAAGGGGCTACAAGGGTTGCGGTTGATCTTCCGGGAATTCAGGATGCGGCTCGGGCAAAGCAAATTTTAGGTGGCACTGCAACTTTACAATTTAATTTGGTCGATCAAGAACATGATCCACAAATTGCCAAGCAGACGGGCGCTGTTCCGCTTGGTAGTAAGCTGCATATGATGAATGGTCAGCCTATTTTATTAAAGCGTCAGGTGGTGTTGAGTGGGGATTCAATTACCAGCGCTGTCTCAAGCTTTGATCAACAAACAGCAACTCCCGCTGTTTTTATTCAATTGGGTGGTGGGGGTGAATCATTTTTTACTAAGATGACTCGTGAAAATATTGGCAAGCGTATGGCCATTGTTTTTGTGGAATCAAAAACTGACACCGAAGGGTTTGGTGAGCAAGCAAAACGCGTAACACACCGTGAAGAACGAGTTATCAGCGCGCCAGTAATTCAAAGTGCATTAGGCAATAATTTTCAGATCACAGGTCTAACTGATACCAAAGAGGCTACTAATCTGGCGTTATTGTTACGAGCAGGTGCCTTGCCCGCAGCAATTTATCCTGTCGAAGAGCGAACTGTTGGTCCAACACTTGGACAAGAGAATATTCACCGCGGCATTGTCTCTCTTGAGGTGGGTATGGGCTTGATTCTTATTTTAATGCTGATTTACTACCGTTTTTTTGGTTTGGTGGCGAACATCGCGTTGGTGCTCAATATCATTTTATTATGCGCATTGCTCTCCATTATTGGCGCAACACTTACATTGCCAGGTATTGCGGGTATTGTGCTGACCGTTGGTATGGCTGTAGATGCAAACGTACTTATCTATGAGCGTATTCGGGAGGAGCTTAGACTTGGCCTAACGCCGCAAGCGGCAATTTATGCAGGCTATGAACGTGCTTTTGCCACCATTTTAGATGCCAATGTTACCTCAATGATTGTTGCTATCGTGTTATTTTCTGTGGGTACAGGGCCTGTTCGTGGCTTTGCTGTGACATTATCGCTTGGTCTTATTACTTCTATGTTAACCGGAGTTACTTATACTCGCGCAATTGTTAATTGGTTTTATGGTGGTCGCAACGTTAAGAAACTGTCGATCGGTATTTAAACCGTGTGGTATGACTTTAATACACAAAAAGAGGTTTAGATGGAATTTTTTAATCCAAATTCAAAAGTGGATTTTATGGGTGCGCGAAAATGGGCAGCGCTATTGTCTATGGCTATTTTCGTGTTGTCGATTGGTGCATTATCGGTTTATGGCTTAAAATGGGGGTTGGACTTTACCGGTGGCACTCAAATTGAAATTGCTTATCCTAATGCTGCTAATCTAGTTACCATTCGTGATAATTTGTATCAAATTGGTTTCAAAGAAGCACAAGTCGTAAGTTACGGAACATCAAAAGATGTTCTCATCAGTATTGCGCCTAGAGCTGATCTTGACCAGGCAGTGCTTGTGCAAAAGGTGATGCATGCCCTACCAGGAGCGGCTAAGCAACGCGTTGAATTTGTTGGCCCCCAGGTCGGGCAAGAGCTAGCAACTAAAGGTATTTTGGCGATTGTTGTTTCATTGTTAGCGACGATGATTTATATTGCGATGCGCTTTGAATATCGTTTGGCCTTTAGCTCATCTGTTGCCTTGATTCACGATCCAGTGCTTATTCTCGGTATTTTTGCCTGGTTTGGCATTGAGTTTGACCTTAAAGCGTTGGCTGGATTATTGGCAGTCATTGGTTATTCCTTAAACGATACAATTGTTGTGTTTGATAGGGTGCGTGAGAATTTCGTTAAAATTCGTCGTTCAAGTCCTGTTGAAATTATGAACATTTCTATTAACCAAACGTTGTCGCGTACTATCATGACCTCAGTATTGACGTTGTTTGTTGTTGTGGCATTGTTTATATACGGTGGTGAGGCTATTCACGGGTTTGCCTTGGCCCTGATCATCGGCATCGTGGTTGGTACGTACTCGTCGATTTACGTGGCAGGTGCGTTGGCGGTGGTGATGGGGCTTGATAGAAAGGATTTTATGCCGACAAGGCCCAAAGAAATGGATGATATTCCGTAACCATCACTAAAAACTACAAGCTCCTGCCTTGCTGTCAGTTAAGCAAGGCGTCAATTTTAGCCGCACAAATGAAGTCATTTAGTGATAAGCCTTTTAATGCATGAGTCATGAACAGAACGTGGCAATAATTGTATCCAATGTCTAGATCTGGATGATGATTTTCAGTGTTGGCAATCCAAGCGATAGCGTTCACAAACGCCATGGTTTCATAAAAATTGTTGAAGGTATAAGAGCGTTTGATGTGTTTGCAATCTGGTGAAATGACCCATCCCTTTGTCAATTGAGGCATTAATGCACTGACTTGTTCAGGGTTTAGTGGGGCACCAATTCCTTCGCAGGATTCGCAGTGTTTTTGTGCTAAGTCACTTGTCATGGATTATATCCTCTATAGTTTTTAGAAAACGGTCTATTTGCTCCGGCCGGCCTATGGTTACTCGTAAAAAATTAGGTAATTGATATGGGTGCAAGGGACGAACGATGATCCCATATTTTTCTAAAGCTTGGTAGATTGGCATAGCGTCTTTTTTACAATTAAAGGTAATAAAATTGCCAGATGAGGGGATACAGTCAAATCCAAGCGCTTGGAGGCCTTGGGATAGCTGTTGGCGTCCTAGTAGATTTTGGGTATAGCCATTTTCAATAAAGAGCTTATCTTCTAAAGCAGCTCCGGCAGCAGTTAGCGCGCAGTAATTGACTGTAAATGGCAAAATCATTTTTTCAAGCAGTGCCGAAATGGCTGGATTTGAAATAGCATAACCAATTCGAAGACCTGCTAATCCATAACTCTTGGAAAATGTGCGAAGAAGAATCAAATTAGGGTGTTTTTTTAGAAAGGGAATCATGTTGGGTCGTTGTGGTTTATCAACATAATCAATATAGGCCTCATCTAAAACTAACAAAGTTGAATCGGGGATCTGTTCTAAGAGCTGTTGAATTTTCT
>JBIIJL010000130.1:0-3465 GCA_044233795.1 Legionella sp.
ATTGGCAATGAAAACGAGAGCCGTATTTGTATTGATTGTATGAATCATTTCATCAAGATTAACGTCTAAATTTTCAGATACCTTTGTTGTTACAACAGGGATACCAAGGGTCTTTGCAGCTATGTGGTATGTTGCAAAAGAATACTGATGGGTCAGGACATGTTTATCACGATGTAAAGCGAAAGTTGTTTGCAAGGAGGGAATCAGAGAATCAGATCCATTGGCAATGGTTATCATTCTTGGGTCCACGTCATGAAAAGCTGCTAATTGTTTTCTCAACGGATGCTCTCGAGCGACCACATAAGTGCTGATTTGTTGTGGGGTGAGCTTATTGAGAGCTTCTTTAACTAAGTTACTACAGCCAGCAGGGTTCTCGTTGCTGGCCAGTTTAATGATATCTGTTAAACCAAGTTCTTCAGCTAATTTATCTACAGTTTTCCCGGGGGTGTAAGGTGTTAAAGATTGGATCCCCTCATGTGGGAGCAAATGGAAATCACAAGCCATGCGGCACTCCTGTGCAGAGTATCAAAAACTCAATCTACCATCTTAGCGCTCTAAATTCATGTGAGGCAAGTCTTGCGTCCCACTCTTTAGATGTTTAAGATGCTCGCGTACCAACCTACAATGGAATGAACAAATGAATGCAGGTTTTTCCTTGACCGACGTGCTAATGGCGTTATTTCTCATGGCTTGTGTCTCCCTCGGCTTACTAAAGCAATTATGGCATACCAGTCATTTACTAAGTCAATTGCGACAAGAAAATTTTAAGCGCAACGAGCTTTTGAATCTTAAAGAGATTACTTTCGTCGATTTAAGGCAGCGTTTTGGACTATATTAATCAGCAAGGTATAGGCTTGGCTGAACTTTTGATAGCCTTGTTAATATCTAGCATTCTGATGTTAGTGTTGATAACGCAATATCTTCATGTTCACCAACACTATTTCCAGTTGTTAAAGACCATCGAGCAAGATATCGATATTGAACTTGTGTCTACCTTGATAAGAGATTCCATACGGCATGCAGGATTTACCCCTTGTTTGAACATAGAGCACCTTGACGTTTTTGATAGCGAAACAAATCGTCAAAAGCTGTTGTCTGTTAGCATTGAAGAGCTACCCATGCCTATTTTAACGATTCGCCGAATGAGTAAATATTTCGATAACGTGTTAGGTGTTATAGGTCCCACTGAATTAAGCACGACATCTCATGCTCTTCTTCATGCAGGAGAAACCATCATGATCGCAGATTGCTATCATGCTGAAATCCAAAAGATAAGCACGATTTTAAATACAACGGAGGGACGGTTACTTAACCTTACCCGACCACTCCATTGGGCTTATCATGCGCCAATTTTTCTTGGGAAGTGGGTGGAGGAGCGTTTTAGTAAAAAGCCTACTGGTGGATTCATTTATGATTATCTGCATGCAGAGGAACTAACCCATGCTATTGAGCGTTTTACGCCAAAAATTAAAAAAATGGATGGTTTAAGGGTGGTCGATATCGAATTAAGTCAGGACTATATAGGCTCTTCTTCAATTAAGACAAGACTTAGAAATGATTAAACTCGATTTTCTGAAAATCCCTCAGCACCGAATTCCCGTGGAGATTGGGTGGTCTGTACTGCGGGGATTCGACGGCAGTATTTTTTTTATCAATCTGAGTTAAATATGAGGCACAAAAATGCCCTAGGAATGATCTTAATTCCAACCATGAGCATACTTGTTATCATGACGATCCTCATTCTTACGCTGATGAAATCGGTGTATATATATAGCAAAATAAATACTCAATTTATAAGAAACGGTCAGGAATTTGATGATTTTGAGGCCGCAGCCAGTTGGCTTGTAATACATTTTCCTAAGATAGCCCCTCCTGTATGTATCTTCTCAGAAACTGACCCTAATTTGATTGTACGTCTTTTGAGTCATGGTGTTGGATGTAAATTAAATTTAAGCCATCAAGCTTATGAATATCTTGTTGATGATTTGGGCACTTACCCATGCTTAAAGGTTGTTATTGATAATAGAACTTTAGCCACTCATCATTGGTATATCACTATAAAATCAACCGCACCCCCTGAAAAGATGATACAAATCAGGATTGCGAAACCTTCTGTGGCTGTTCATTGTGAATCGTTAGTTTCAAAGCGCATCAATGTTGGAATAACAAGTTGGCGGTATCTATCAAATGTCAACAGCCCTTAAACTTATTAATTATAACGACCTAAGAGGTCAGGGCCACGACCTACTTACACATTAATTGCGCTACTAAAATATAGCGTACAAATTACCTGATGTTAGTTTTGCAGTGTGATAAAGATTGAACAGCTGTTGTTGCTTTTGTTAAATTGAGCTATCGTTCGATGTTTTCGTATCTAATTATTTGAAGGGCAAGGCTATGCGTGCGCAACGTAATCTTAAGAAATCAAGTATTTGGTCTAGTAGGCCTGTGTTATATGCCCTGATGATAGCATTTGGAGTGTATAGTGGATTGTCAGATATTGTCTTATTAAAATCGTTAGGGTTATTTATCTCTGATGTATTTATTCGGATCTTCAAGTGCATTAGTTTGCCTATCATCGCGTTGTCGATTATTGTGACCCTCGCTAATTATCGAAGTGACGGGGTTATGCGCTCAGTATGGCAACGTACCATGTGTTATACACTGGGCACGACTCTTATTGCTGCAGCGATTAGTTGTACGCTTTATCTTTTGATTCATCCAAGTATGGTAAATGTCTCAGCGATGAGTCCTGCTCAAATGCCTCATGAGCAACTCAGTTATTTACAGTTTTTGGCGAAGCTAATTCCTTCGACGATTTTATCGCCATTTCTTGAGCAGCAAGTGATTAGCGTTTTATTTTTAGGCATTATCATCGGTATTGCAACACGGTTAATTCCAGATCCAGATGCAAGACAAACCATTACTCATTTTTTTACCGGTGCACATGGGTTATTTATGGTGATAACGAATTGGGTCATCACCATTATTCCTATTGGTTTATTTGGTTTTATTACCACTACAGTTGTCCAGTTTAGATCGGGAACCGCTATCAAAGGTATAGGTGAATATTTACTGATTGTGGTTTTGGCGAATCTCATCCAAGGCTTTGTCATTTTACCTTTATGGCTTAGAGCACATGGTATCAAGCCTTTTAGTGCCATGAGGGGGATGTTGCCGGCATTATCACTGGCCTTTTTTTCAAAATCTTCCGTGGGAACTTTGCCTGTGACCATGGACACGGTTGAAAAGAATTTAGGTGTTCGTCCTGAAATGAGTCGTTTCGTTTTACCATTATGTACCAGCATTAATATGAATGGCTGCTCGGCCTTTATTTTTGCAACAGTCATCTATCTTATGCAAAATAATGGCGTCGAGGTTTCTCTTGCCACTATGGGATTATGGGTGCTAGTCGCAACGGTTGCTGCCATTGGTAATGCCGGAGTACCAATGGGATGTTTTTTC
>JBIIJL010000087.1:0-7997 GCA_044233795.1 Legionella sp.
CTGGTACAAATCGTTTAATGTCATTTCATCAGGTTCACTGCTCGTCACACTTAAAATACTAGGTTTGATGGCTACCTTCCAAATCATATTGGGCAACTTGATAGGCTTTGTTTCCTCTTCCTGAAATTCAGTCTGCTCTATCCCTTCAGCAAACCACACACCATTTTGATAATTGATCTGTGCAATTTTTCGGACAAAACTTAGGGCATGAGACTTGTCAAAATGAAATTGTGTGACCCCAAGCAATCGATTATTTTCAGAGATTTCCTCAATAAAAATAAAATCACTTTTTTGACGAAGCCACACCCCTCGGGCTGTTCGCAAAGCATTCACATCACTTAATGCCTGCAATTTCGAATCATTTGCAAGATGTGAAAGCTTGGGCACCAACGTTTCACCAAATAATGTAACTGCTATAATTACAACCATCGCGACTTTCATCACAGCCAAGGTCACTTGCCCTATCGACATACCAGAGGCACGCATCACCACCAACTCTCGATGATTTGCCATAACACCCAACCCGATTAAACACCCAAGCAGACTCGCCATAGGGAAAAACAAATAGACCTGATATGGCATTTGTAACATAACAAAACTTGCAGCTTGCATGATTCCATAGTTCGCACGCCCCAGATCACCAAGTTGGTTCACAAATAGAATAAAGATTTGTAGTCCTGAGAGCATCAAAGTCACCAAAGCAATCGCTGATAAGACATTTTTTGCGATATATCGATCAAGAAGTCTCATGATAATTTCACTTGATTACGGTAAATAAGCCCGACACCGATCAGTGCTACTGCAAAGTGCAACCACCAAAATCCAAGCCAAACTGGAATTTTTCCAGCGATTAACCAATTTCTGGCAACGAAAATAAAATTTGCATACACAATATAAATAGCAATCGCGGGTAGCAATTTGGCATATTTCCCTGCCCGCGGATTCACCCGACTTAAGGGAACCGCCACCAAAGTCAGTGTTAAGACCATCATCGGCACTGCGAAGCGCCATTGAATTTCAGCAGCTTTGACCAAATCAGGATTATTGATAGGCATTAAACTTGCCGTACTTGCCGTACGAATATCACCTTTGATTTCAAGGGTTGGATGAGGAAGACGTGTTTTATAACTGTCAAATTCTGCGACTTGAAAATCTGCTCGCCCAGGCAAGCCTTGATAGGCTTTGCCATCCTCAAAAATCACATAATCTTCATTTGAGTCTAGATCTGTTTCGGCATAGGCTTTTCTAGCTGTTAACACATCCCAAGTTGAAACCCCGTCTTTTACAGCAAGCTTTGCTACAAATACATCTTCAGCTTGTTTATGATCCCGACTCATTTTGCCTACATAAAATACCTGTCGACCACTAGATACCGCACGAAATCGGCCAGGAACGATCGTTTGAATGAGTGTTTGAATACCCGTAGTGCGCAACACTTTTGCGCGTTCAGTCGCAATTTTAGGGCTTATCCAGATCATAATCACAGCAGCGATAACAGCAACCACCATGGCTATGATCAATGTATGCTGCAATAATTGCTTAGGACCATATCCACACGCCTGCAAAACCACCATTTCACTTTCTGCATACATTCGACCATAAGCCACCAAAATAGCAACGTAAAACCCTAATGGCAGGAGTAATCCTAATAGAGTCGGCAACTCTAGCATCATCACTTTCATTAAAAGCATGCCCGGAATTTGCCCGCTTGCAGCCCGATTCAAGTACTGCACAAATTGATTGCTCATAAAAATCAGCAACAAGATGGTTGTTAATGCGACGAGTGTGATAAACACTTCTTTGGCAAGATATCGAAAAATGAGCAAGAGCGTCTCTATGCCTCCATTAAAATTATGGGTAAACTACCCCTTTTAAGTTATCAATGGGAATAATGATGTTAAGCGAGTTACTATTATGTCATTAATTCGCGTTGATTTTTACCTGCTTTCAAACGATGATACAAAAACCCCATGGCTACTTGCCTGTCGCCTACTCGAAAAAGCTTACCTTCGCGGGCACAAAGTGTTTGTATTTTGTGAAAACAAACAAGATGCAGAGCTTCTTGATGAATTACTCTGGACCTACAAAGACGATAGTTTCATTCCCCATCATTTACAAGGCGAAGGTCCAGAGCCACCACCAGCAATTCAAATCGGTTTTGCAGCAGAGCCTCGCGGATTTGACGACATTTTACTGAATCTATCAAGCAATATCCCCTCTTTTGTATCACGTTTTCGGCGTATCATGGAAATCGTTCCATCAAACGATATCGCAAGAACAATTAGCCGAGAACACTACCGAACATATCGCTCAAAACAATTTGATTTGCATACCCATCCCATTGAGAATTAATACTTTATGTCTATTTGAAAATCAATATTTTGATTATTGTCGCAAATATGATACAATATGAGCATCTCTGACAAATCCTAAGTAGAGTCTAATGCCAAAAATACTCGTAATTAATGGTCATGGAGTGAAATTAATGAACAAGATTTCTATCTATCGATCAAATAGAATGATCACACCCGGCCCTGCGGAAAGTAACTATGTCGTAGTATTTGATAACATGGAGCGTCATCTAGAGGAAATGACATCGCAGGATAAAATCTGGCCAATCAATCAAAACGGTTCGGCTATCAAATGGCATCGATATCAAGATATTGCAGTTAATGACATGAGTATATCTCCTTTGCAATCTTCTTTTGATTTTACCAAGTTTGCCCATAGTGTACTTTCACAGACAACACAATGGGAGAGTCTAACAAAGCCACCACATAATGTATTGGAGCATGGCGCACTCGCTGTCAAATACGCTGACCAATCCATCGTTGTACTTGATAAGGAGGAATTAAGAAAATATCTAGAACAAGCTGTTACTCACAGCCACTTGGGTACGCCAATTTTTTTCTGCGATAAAAAACTCGGAAAAGTAAAACCTATGGCAGATACTACTCTTACTGATATTTTTGCAGGTATTGCGCGCATTTCAGATTTCACCATTATTGGCACTGAAACCATTGTCATGGCCTGTAGCTCCGCCGATGGACAGCCTTCTACGCGTATAGTTGTTCAAACCAATGAAAATGCTACAGACATTGTGGCAACTCCATTTATTAATGTGTCTGCACCTAAAGTTACTACGCCCCCAAAACCTCGACCAAAATCACCGGTAACTCCACCTATGCGGCCCATACCTTCTATAGCACCTGCTACTTTGGCTGATTTTGAACAAAAATTCTCCATAATATTAGCGCAGCTATCTATGGTACAAACAAAATTATCCGACAGAAAATTGACCAACTCGAACTATGAAGAAGCGGCCTCGGCTGCAGCACTGCTATGCAAAACATTAACTGACAGAAAAAATAAATTTATGGAAAATCCAACCGCCCCATCAATGAAAGATTTTCGGGCAGACTGCGTCAATGACATCGAACAAGCCCAAAAAATATTTAAAATGCATCGGGGTTGGCACCAAATTGATCCACTAATAAGAAAACTATTAGGGGTGCTCGCCCTGTTGACAATTATTCCTGCATTGGTTGTCAGAATCACTACAAAACATGGATATCTTGGTACATTTTTTGAGACACCTGAAACAGATACTGCAATTCAAGTCGCTTCAACTTTGCAAGAATTTTCATCGCTGACTGAAAAGTTGAGTACAGCCGTACTTGATGAATCAAGGCCCTAGTTCAATAAAATTACTTAGGGTTCGAGTATACCCACTAGGTCGCCCCAGCGGATCTACTCGAACCGCTTAACAAAGACTAAGTATATTTATTAAACAAATATCGGGCAACCGCACGTAACCCCATCGCTTCACCGCCTTCAGGTTGAGCGGGTTTGCTTGCAATATTCCAAGCCATGATGTCTAAATGGATCCAAGGAATATCATAGCCTACAAAGTGGTTTAAAAATAATGCTGCAACAATTGCTCCTCCATAAGGCAGCTCGCTGCCATTAGCAAAATCTGCAACCACCGATTTGAAAAACGCCTCATAAGGCTTATGAAGAGGAAGACGCCATACCGGCTCATCGACCTCAAAACCTGCAGTCAGAAACTCTTCAGAAAGCTTGTTATCATTTGAAAAAAACACAGGGACATCAGGCCCAAGAGCAACTCTTGCAGCACCTGTTAATGTCGCAAAATCAATAATGAGCTCAGGTTTTTCCTCAGATGCCCTCACCAAAGCATCCGCCAAAACAAGACGCCCTTCAGCATCGGTATTTTGTACCTCAACGGTTAATCCATTACGCATGGTTAACACATCTCCAGGACGATAAGACAATCCATCTATGGCATTTTCAACGGCTGGGATCAACACTTTCAAATGGATAGGTAGACGATGGGTCATGATAAGAGCAGCCAAACCAATCACATGCGCCGCCCCTCCCATGTCTTTTTTCATAAGACGCATCCCTGAAGCAGGCTTGATATCGAGCCCCCCAGAGTCAAAACAAACACCTTTTCCAACAAGCACAACCGAGGGGTCACTTTTCTTACCCCAGGTTAAAGATAATAATCTAGGCGCAATATGCGCTGCGCGTCCAACCGCATGAATTGCTGGATAATTTTGATGCAACAACTCATCACCGACCCATTGCTCAAATAAAGCATCATGGGTTTTGGCAAGCTTCTCTACAACATTAGCAAGCACATCAGGACCCATATCATTGGTCGGTGTGTTGATAAGATCTCGTACCATAAAAATAGCATCAGCTTCTGGTAATACATCTATTTCATCAGCTTTTGAAAGAACCAACACTCGTGGCTTGAGCTTGACCTCCTTATATCGATCAAATTGATATTGCGCCAAACTCCAAGCCACTTTTTCTTTGGTTTTTAAATCCTCATCGAAAACATACACGCCTTCTGGCAGCAATTTGACAGCCAAGGCCATTGCATCAACTTTTTCATCATTATCACCTGACCCGATGTAAATTCGCGATGTTTTGCCTGCCTCATCAGCGATAAAACAAAGTTTTCCAAGACCTCCATCAAATTGCTGGCCAAGCAGGATCTGACGCGCTTGATCTTTAATTTGTTTCAAGCCATCTTTACATAACGTTGCTGGCAGAAAATGAAGTGGTATAGCATGTTGATTCAACGTTTGATAAAAATCTTTGGCTCTCATGATGACTCCTTGATCCGCCCACGAAAATCACCTGGGGTAACGCCACAAAGACGTAGCCCCAGCATATAAATTAGTGTTGCAACAACAACATGTACTATCAAGACACCTAAACGCATGACAGGGGGCCTCGCAAGCCAATCAGAGAGGGTCCCTGACATCAGCATTAAATAAATCACAACAATACTGTTCGCAAACAACAATTGGAGCAAGAATTTACCCCACCCCGGTGAAGGTAGGTAGATCTGATGTCGCAACAGCAAAACAAAAAGCACGGCACAATTAATATAGCTTGCAAGCGATGAGGCTAAGGCAAGCCCTGCATGAGCCAATGGGATATAAAGCAATGCACAAAACAAGGTATTGAAAACCATCGCTATCACACCCACTTTGACAGGCGTTTTAATATCTTGACGCGCATAAAACCCTGATGCCAATACTTTTACCATCATAAATGCAGGCACTCCAAGACCTAAAGTAATGAGGCTCTTTTGTGTTTGTAGCACATCAAACGCAGAAAAATGCCCATAAGAAAAACAACTGGCAATCAGTGGCATTGAGAAAAACGCAAGCCCTAAGCCTGATGGAAGCCCAATAAGTAACAAAAGCCTAAGCCCCCAGTCAAGCGCACTAGAAAAATGCTCGTTATTTTTATCAGCATGGCGCCTTGAAAGATGGGGTAAAATGACTGTGGCAATTGCCACACCAAATACCCCAAGCGGAAAGTCAGTGAGCCTATCGGTAAAGAACAGCCATGTCACACTCCCCACCGGCAAAAATGAGGCAAATACCGTATCAATCAACAGGTTAACTTGAGCAATGGACACCCCAAACAACGCAGGTATCATGAGTTTTAGCACTCGCTTAACCCCTTCATCATGCAAAATCAACGCAGGTTTTACGAGAAGTTTGCGATGGTATAGAAAAGGTATTTGAAAAAGTAATTGCACAATCCCAGCAATCAACACCCCCCAAGCCAAAGAAACCACAGGTTGTTCAAAGTGCGGGCTCAAGAACAATGCCGCAACAATCATGCTGATATTCAGTAATACAGGTGTGAATGCGGGCACTGCAAAATAGCTATAGGTATTTAATATGGCCCCCGCCATAGCAGTCATTGAGATGAGCATGAGATAAGGGAAGGTCAACCTTAGCATAGTGGTTGCTAAAAAAGAGCGTGTTGAGTCGTGATGAAATCCAGGTGCAAAGATGAATATAACGAAAGGGGCAAGCAGAATGCCAATCAGTGTCACTAAAGAAAGAATGGCACTTAAGCTTCCAGCAACACGTGCTAAAAATTCACGCACCTCGCTCATTGAACGCGTTTTTTGATACTCCGCAAGGACAGGCACAAAAGCTTGCGAAAAAGCACCCTCTGCAAACAATCGACGCATAAAATTTGGGATTTTAAACGCAACAATAAAAGCATCCATCCCCGCTTCTGCGCCGAACATCTTCGCAATCAACATATCACGCACAAAACCCATCATCCGTGAAAAAAGCGTCATTACAGACACAAGCGATGTTGAGCGAAGCAAACTTTGACGTTTTGGCAACATGGTTTCAGTCACAGACATTCGATTTAATTTGTTTTTGAGTTTTAAAATTCGCCTATCATATCCTTTATTGGCGAAATGTACACGATTGAACAAGGGTAAATCTGCAAGATACCTCAGGGGCATCGCTTTACCCATCTCAGTGAATTTCTTAATTTAAGCCTTCTGCAAATTCGCATAAGCCAAAACGAGCCATTTGCTACCATGCTCCATGAATTTAACTTGCACTCTTGCTGAGGCACCACCACCTTCAACAGCAACAATCACACCTTCCCCAAATTTATGATGAAAAACGCTCTCGCCTAAGCGAAAACCGGTTTCATTCTCGATAAAAGACACTGAAGATTTCGCTCTAGGAGCCTCAAAACGAGCTTTAGGTCTGATATCATCAACCAACTCACTTGGGATTTCACTTAAAAATCGTGAAGGCCGATGGTATTCTTCTCTACCATATTGACGCCGAATCTCAGCATATGAAAGTACCAGTTTTTCTTTGGCTCGCGTCATTCCTACGTAGCAAAGCCTTCGCTCCTCCTCAAGACGACCTGGTTCTTCAGAAGATTGCCGCCCTGGAAAAAGTCCCTCTTCAAGGCCCACTAAGAACACAACAGGAAATTCAAGTCCTTTTGCCGCATGCAACGTCATCAAATGTACCGAACGCACATGTTCCTCTGCCTGCATTTCGCCAGCCTCGAGCGACGCATGGGCTAAGAATGCAACCAAAAGCGGAAGCGCTTCAACATCATCCTCCTCATAGCGAAACTCTTTTGCAGCACTTACCAATTCTTGCAAATTATCAAGCCTTGATTGAGATTTATCGCCTTTTTCTTTGGCAAAATGGGCGAGAAGTCCGCTGGATTCAAGCACACAAGTAATTTGTGCATCAAGTTCTAAGTGCATCGTTTCTTGCCGCATGTTATCGATCAGCGTTTTAAACTGAACCAACGATGATAATGCGCGTTGCGGCAATTGCCCATCACGTTCCAGTTGCTCTATGCACTGCCATAATGGCAGCTGCATAGCTTTGGCCTGCCCCCTGAGCTCGTCTAAAGTTTTTTCACCAATACCTCGCGTTGGGAAGTTCACTACACGTTCAAAAGCCGTATCATCATGAGGATTCAATAAAAGCCTCAAATAGGCCAAGGCATCTTTGACTTCTGCTCGTTCAAAAAAGCGCACACCGCCATGAATACGGTAAGCAATACCTGCGCGGAGCAAGGCCTCTTCAAGCACCCGTGATTGCGCATTAGAGCGATATAAAATAGCAAAATCATCAGCGCTATGTCCTTGGTTCATATCCATT